>CBFHXE010000041.1:0-9797 GCA_965659715.1 uncultured Paracoccaceae bacterium
TATCAGAAGTTTGAACAGCCGGCATCGCGGTTTGCTCTGGTGGGCGTATTTGTGGCCAAATATGCCAGCGGTGTTCGCGTCGCGGTAACAGGTGCGTCTGAGGGTGGTGTTTTCCGCTGGTCAGAGGCAGAAGCCGCGCTTGGGGCTAATTTTTCAGCTGATGCCCTATCTGGCCTAAGCGTTGCGGCAGACGATATGATCGAAGACCTGCATGGGTCAAAAGCCTACCGCGCGCATATGGTGAAAGTTATGACTGGCCGCGCAGTGGCCGCTGCTGGGTAAACACAGATAAATCAAAGGTGAGTACCCCCTTAAAAAAGGGGTGCTCACGTTATGCGCGCACCTAAGCTATTCAACTTCCTGCGTTCGCACCTCAAACCATTTATAAATCACTCTGTTCAAGTCTTTGGGCGAGGCGTTTTGGTAATCTTACCAAACGCATTTAGAAAAATATGCCTATCTGATGAGGTGACCTTGAACTTGATTGAGCAAATTACAGCCGCTATTATTTCCCACGAGGGCGGCTATGTTAATGATCCCGATGATCCGGGTGGGCCGACAAAATACGGTGTAACCTTGGCCACGGCGCAGCAGCATAACTTGGATAAAAACAGCGATGGGCGGGTGACAGAACAGGATGTCAGGCAACTGACAAAGGTGGACGCCAAGCGGATTTTCATTCACTCATATTTCCGCAAACCCAAGATTGATAAACTTCCCAAAGCGTTGCAGGCAACAGTGTTTGACATGCAAGTCAACGCAGGCGCAAATGCGATTAAAATTCTGCAACGGCTGTTGGGCGAGTTTGACCAACCTGTAAGTGTTGACGGCGCTTTAGGGCCGCAATCTATCGGTGCCACCAAAGCGGCGTATAAATCTGCTGGGTTGTTGTTTGTGGACGCTTACGGGATTGCGCGGCGAAACTATTATTTGGCGCTGGGCGACGCCAAGCCGGGGCTGCGCAAATTTGCCCGCACGAGGGCAGGCGGCAAAGGTGGGTGGATTATCCGGGCCGAGGAATTTATCAGCCTAAGGTTTCACCTATCAGAGGCTGATTTTCAAAAAAGGGTGGCGCAATGGGTATGATTGGCAATCTTTTCGCAATGCTGTTTGGCAGCGGACGCAATGTTTTAAAAGAAACGGCTGAGGTGTTTCGCGCCAACGCCGAAAACGAAGCGCAACGTGGTCATACTGCCAATGCCGCCGTACAAGCGCAGTTTGCCGCCGAGTTTGGCCATAAGGGATGGTTTAACCAGCTTGTTGACGCACTGAACAGACTGCCGCGCCCGCTAATGGCTTTTGGTGTGATCGGGCTATTTGTTAGCGCCATGTTTGATCCCATTTGGTTTGCCGCACGGATGCAGGGTTTGGTTCTAGTGCCAGACGCGCTTTGGGGGCTTTTGGCGATCATCGTGACATTTTATTTTGGCGCAAGGTATCAGGCCGAAGCGCTAAATTTTCAAAAAGATGCAGCGCGATTGCTGGCCCAAGCGCCGCAGGTGGCCGAGAACATTCGCAAGCTGCGCACGTCAGCAACCCCTGATATTGCAAACTATGACGTTATCGAGGTCGATAAAAACCCTGCGGTCGAAGAGTGGAAGGGGAGTTAAGGCGCGGCTCTTCGGGTCTTAAAATGGTCAAAGAGCAGATAGACCAATAATATTAGTGGTGTGTATATCAGCATGGTCAGCCCCAATAATCTAACGAAAATCACTGGAGAAGTTTATGCCAAGCCGAAACTCGATATTGGGTAAAATCATAATTATAGTTACCCTATTTTTTATTCTGCCGGCGGTTAGCCTTGCATCAGACTATCTAAGACAAAAGTCTTTTTATGTAATGGATGGTAGCTGTTGTGGCGGAGAGCAGTCTGACCCACACGCCGTCCACGCAATAGAAACCGAAACCGGAGCTTTCATTTTATCTGGTAAAATGATTGACCGATCAGGAATGGAAGACGGTTTTGTCGTCAAAATTCCTAATTCGCTTCCTGATGAACAAATTTTTCTACATGAAGAAGAAGACTTTAATTTAGATTGGTCAGTAAAAATTGGCAGCGTGAAAAAAAGAGATGGAATAAACGCAACAGCTTCGGTGAAAGGCGCCATCTTTGCGGGTGGATATTTGGAAAACCAACGCGGCATTATAGACAGCCACTTAGTAAAACTGGACCAGCGCACAGGCAATTTAATCTGGGCACGTTCATTTCCTAGCAAAAATAACGATCGAGAAAGCGCAATTGAGACTGTTATCCGCTCATCGGATGATGGGCTAATAATCTCAGGCGTTACAAATTCTGCAGAAGGGACGCTCGAGGGATTTAAATCCTATGGAAACCCGGTAACAGGCGATGCTTTTGTGATGTACTTTTCTGACGAAAAAATTAGCGCGGAAATTGCTCCCAAAACCCCTACTTGGGAAATTGATTTCAAAGAGGCCTTGTCAGTAAAGCATATAGTAGAATTACCAGATAATGATGGCTACATATTGGCTGCTCATAGCGATGGTGAACCGGCGGAAGCAAACGTCATAAAAATTTCTGCTGTCGGCGAATTAGAGTGGAGCCTAGATGTCCCAAACCATGGAGAGTTAACGGCGATTGCTGCAACGGAAAATGGATACTTTTTATCCGGGCACAAATTTGATCAATTCGATGGAATTGATGCGAGTATTTCCAAGGTTTCGCTTGGTGGAGAATTCATTTGGAACAAAACTTATGGCAATCCAACTGGGGGTGAAACAATTTTCGCAAAATTAGATAGCGGAAACCCGAAACTCATCTACGACGAATGCTGGGGTATAACTGAATTCAAAGCCGGTTTGGTCGTTGCTTGTGGCACTGGCATCGAGCATTGCGAAGATTTGAGCCAGAGCCTTCGGTCAGTTTGCAAAGCTGATCATCGAACCACCTGGAGAAGCTATCTAATTCACATCGACTATGCGGGACATTTGATTTGGCAGCGCGCCAGCTCATTTATGTTCGACGGCGAAGAGGATGAAGATGTCCCCTCTACAGCATCGGAATGGGTGTTCACTACAAATCGTGGTGGCCTTGCATCGGTCGTTGACCTGAGTTTTGGTATGGGATTGGAAATTTTGAAATAATTTTCATTTGCCAAAACAATCCGGCGTTGTTGGTTTGATAAAAAACCATTAGCCAATTTTCGGGCGCCAGCAGGCAAACTATGGATCATAGCTACCAAAAAGCGCTGGTGACACGTTATTTCATAAAAAGATTCCCGTTATATTTGATCCGCTTTATTCCGGGCAAAGATTTTTTGGTTCATTCCAAATACAAGCCTTTTCCCAGGGTTTGACAAATTTTCAACAAGTTTTTTCATTGCGCCACAGTCAGATCTTTGAACTGTAAAATTCCATATATTCAACAGTAAAAGGTCACGTTCATCCATATCCTTCATTCTGAATGCTTCATCAAATGCAGCGTCAAAATCACCGGCCATGGAATACCCTAAAACATTTTGCTTTATGGCCAGCGCATTGTGGTCTGGATCGTCCAGATAATACCAAGTCTTATCGTCATTGAGCTGAATTTGATTGCCGTTTTTATCGGTTACAATTTCGCCTGCATGAAGTTGTTGCACCGTAATCGTGAAAAGTGATGCCACAAAAATCAATAACTTAAGAGGAATTTTCATTTTTGCTTGTTCCTTCATTATGCTTTTTTTGGGCGATGGTAATCTGAAGCTGGGAGTGGGTCAAAGAGTAAAGTTTATAACACCACAACCTATGTCTCTAAAAAGCTGTTATTTCCGCTGGTCAAATACACATAGAAAAAAGCTAAAAAATCAACGCAACCCGAGCGATAGCGGCAAATGCGTGGGTTGATGAATTCTTCAAGCTGTGTGAGTTTGCCTATTGAAAGGCAGCCGCTACTCGTGCTGGGGCTTTAAAACCAATTAAGGTTGGTTAGTGTGGAAAAACAGATTTTGGAAAAGCAAATTGCTTTTCTTGAAAGTCGATACAGGTGGATAAGCGCTTGGACAAAAAATACACTAAAGAATGGTTTATTTTGCTCGGCTTGCTACTTGGCGTTACTGTCACTAACGGCTTTGCTCGGTTTGCCTATGGATTGCTGCTTCCGGCGATGCAGACGCAAATGGATTGGAATTATGCGCAGGCTGGTTGGCTCAGCACCGTCAATGCGCTGGGGTACATTGTGGGAGCGATCTCAACCATGTTTCTGGTTCAGAAATTCGCCTCAGAAAAGCTCTTTGCCTTTGGTCTCGTAACTACGTCCATCGTTCTTTTAATGACAGGTGTATTGCCAACTTTACAAGGTCAGTATGCACTTCGTTTTCTGGCGGGTACATTTGGAGCAATTTCATTCTCGACAGCAGGTGCGCTGGCGTCTGGGCTTTTCAAAGAAAATGCACGGTTAAATGCCCTTTCTATTGCTATTTTGTTTGGTACGGGTGGCGGTTTGGGAATTATCCTATCCGGGGCATTTATTCCCACGTTGATTGATGTCGTTGGGAGCGGTGCGTGGCCAATGTGTTGGATCATTATTGGGCTGTTTAGTATGGTTTTCACGCCATTCGGCATTTGGTCAGCACTGCAAATTGAAAGTTCAAAACCAAGTAGATTAAGCCGCAATGAATTTCGACTTTTAAAAATGCTACCTGAATTGGCTGGCTATGCGTGTTTTGGTTTTGGATATATCATTTATCTGACATTTTTGTCAGCATGGATGACCGCTCAGTCGATAGGTGCAACCATGATCACAGCCATTTGGGTCATCCTTGGACTATGTATTTGCATTTCACCTTTTATATGGAGACCCATTTTTGCAAGATTTGGAAATGGTATTCCATTGGCCATGGTTTTAAGTAGCATTGCATTTGGGTCAGTGGTCCCACTATTGTCACCAGCATTTTCTATTTTGTTATTATCTGCTGTCATTTTTGGGTCTTCGGTGTTCATGGCACCAGGGGCTATAACAAATTTCACAAGGAAAAACCTGCCCCAAGAAATGTGGGCCTATTCTATAAGTATTTTCACAGTTCTGTTTGCTATTTCCCAAACTCTTGGCCCCTACATTGCTGGATTAATTGGTGACTATTTTGACAATATAGGAATGGGTTTGGTTGCGGCGTTTATAATTTTGCTCTTGGGTGCGATGGTTTCACTTTCTCAAAAAGAGCTGAGCGAATACTAACAATGGGCAATTAACCATCTCCTGTGTCGCCCCAAAACACTTAAAGTTCTCATTTAAATTAACAAAACTGACCATACGGACATGCCGACGACCGCCACGAGGCACAATGCCATAAATATGTTGATGCGCTTTTGCGTTTTTTCTGGCAGGTTCAGCGCATTCAGTTTGCAGCCAGCATAAAGCCAGCACAGGTGGATAGAAATCCAGATCGCGTTCACAATGATGAGTTTGAGACCCGTTTCTGTGACAAAACTATCAGGATAAAAAGCAAAGCCTGTAAAAAACGTTGTATGCACCGCGTAAGCTTTGGGATTGATAAACTGCAGCGTCATGCCGGTCACAAATCCCGGCGCATTTATTTGGATAAAAGAAATTTTTGATCCAGCCAGAGCGATCCGCAACGCAAGGTATCCCAAGTACCCCGCAGAAACCAATAATAGAAGCGTGCGGACAATTGGTTCAGCTAAAATAATTGCAGCTAACCCTGTTATCACTGCGACGCTAACTAGAAAATGGCCTGCAAACAGACCGGCCATATACCGAAGACCGTGTTGCCAACCGAATGCAGCACCTACACCGGCGAGTGATAACACTCCGGGTCCGGGTGTGATGAACATCAAAAGTGAAACAATTGCAAATGCTAGCATGAAACACCTCTTTAAAGAAATTTTACAAACACTCAATCACAACTGCCGACACAACATTGGCGCCAATCACTGTGACGCCGCCTTCTGCCATGATGGTTATATCGCTTCCCTGAATTGTGGTGGCAAACCGGACCTCTGTTAAACAGTCGTAATACCGACGTGATACTGACCCGCCATTTTTAGGAATTTAAGCCTAAGGCCGTGCTGCATCGCCACAGAAAAGGATTAGTCTGAACAGGCCATTGTGCCAGCGCGCGCCCACAGTTATAGAGTGCTAGGTTCATTTAATTGGAGTGCTAAACCATGTCTAACGCACAACTAGAACAAGCGATCGAAGCCGCTTGGGAATCCCGCGATGAAATATCGCCCAACACCACTGGCGAGACGCGCGAGGCGATCGAAGATACGTTAAATGCACTGGATAGCGGCACTTTGCGTGTGGCCGAAAAGCAAGAAAACGGCGATTGGTCTGTCAACCAGTGGGCTAAAAAGGCTGTGCTTTTAGGTTTTAGAATCAAGGACATGGAGATCCAAGAGGGTGGCCCTCAGGGGGCCGGCTGGTGGGATAAGGTTGACAGCAAATTCAAAGGCTGGGGCGATAACCAGTGGCGCGCTGCCGGCTTCCGCGCTGTGCCAAACTGCATCGTGCGCAAATCCGCCTATGTCGCGCCGGGGGTTGTTTTGATGCCTTCGTTTGTCAATCTGGGCGCTTATGTGGATGAAGGCACCATGGTGGACACCTGGGCCACGGTGGGCAGCTGCGCGCAGATCGGCAAGAAAGTCCACCTCTCCGGCGGTGTCGGCATCGGCGGCGTCCTAGAGCCCATGCAGGCCGGACCAACCATCATCGAAGACAACTGCTTCATAGGCGCCCGCTCAGAAGTTGTCGAAGGCTGCATCGTCCGCGAAGGATCGGTTCTTGGGATGGGCGTTTACATTGGCCAATCTACCAAAATCGTTGACCGAGAAACCGGAGAGGTGATGTATGGAGAAGTGCCGCCCTATTCAGTGGTGGTTTCTGGCTCAATGCCATCGAAAAACGGGATCAACCTTTATTGTGCGGTTATTGTTAAACGTGTTGATGAAAAAACCCGTAGCAAAACGGGCATCAACGATCTTTTACGTGACTAAAGAATTGTTTAAAAAGTTTTTTATCAAAACTGTGCGCATAGTATTTGTGGGCCGTTTTGTGTAAAAAAATACACGCATCAAGAGAAGGGTAACCTTTAGCGAATGAAATACCGTGCCAAAGGTCCCTTGCACCTTGCCCACAGTATTTGCCTTTTAGAATTTGGGTGATTAGACATAACTCAACTCAAGAAGGTGTCTTATGACCGCAACTCAAAAAAACCAAAACCGGCAAAAAGTGTACACTCTACTGGTTCAAGTTGGTAGGGCCGACAAAGACGGCTTGCCAAAGGATAGCTCTGGCGCCGCTTTGGTTTGCTATGCCAGCGGTGTCGATGAGGCTGAAGCAGTTCGCGAAACGGTGGCCATCCTAAAACAGGCGGATCTTGCGCCCCTTGATGTGACAGGATACGGCACCTTACAAGAACGGCAAGCGCAGGGTCATGAGGTCGATCCCGAAGAGCTTGCTTTAATGCAGCGAGCATTAGATGAAAACTCTGTTATTGTTGCGCAAATGACGCCACTTTTCAGTGAGAAGGGGGACCACTAATGCGTACTGTTTTTTTAGATCTTGATGGCACTTTGACCGATTCAGGTCCTGGAATAGTCAACTCTGTCGACTTTGCTCTTAAAAAAATGGGCCTTCCCCCTTTAACAGGAGATACCTCGTGGTTGGTTGGTCCACCGCTTTGGGGATCATTTGAAAAACTGGGCGTCAAAAAGCAGGAACTTGACCGAGCCGTAGCATTTTACAGAGAGCGATATGCTGACATTGGCTGGTCTGAAAATAGCCTTTATCCCGGTATTCTAGATCAGCTTTCTACTCTAAGGTGCGCAGGTTACACTTTATGTCTTGCGACATCAAAGGCCCACAGCTACGGGCGAAAGATCACAGCGCATTTCGGAATTTCAGAGTACTTAAGCTATGAGTTTGGCTCTGAGCTCGATGGAGCACGATCAGATAAAACATCCCTTTTGGCACATGGATTAAAGACGGCAGGGGCAGAGGCCGATCATGCTATCATGGTTGGGGACCGTCACTATGATGCGGTTGGAGCCAAAGCCAATAGAATGAAGGTCATTGGTGTCGCTTATGGCTACGGAAGTGAAGCTGAGCTGTCCAAAGCCGAGGTAGATGATATTATAGCTTCTCCTTTGGATTTAGCGGAAGCAGTACTTAAAATACTACCCCCCAAGGATTAAAAATGACACAGATAGATCCAGTTGACTTAACTGCACAGCTCATCCGCTGCCCGTCCGTAACTCCAAACGAGGCAGGGGCAATTAAATTGCTTGAGGACATGCTTTCACAGCATGGGTTTAACTGTACGCGTATCTCGCGCGGCGGAGTAGAAAATCTTTTTGCTCGTTGGGGAAGCGGCAATAAGGGTCGTTGTTTTGGCTTCAATGGGCATACTGATGTTGTCCCTGTTGGCGATCTTGAAAAATGGACCTTTGATCCCTTTGGTGCCGAAATAGAGGGCGGCTTTATGTATGGGCGCGGAGCTGTGGATATGAAATCTGCCGTTGCGGCCTTCGTTGCGGCAGCTGTTGATTTTGTGAACGAAACGCCCCCAGAGGGTTCTGTTGTTATCACTGTGACTGGAGATGAAGAAGGTGATGCCGACCATGGAACGGTGGCAATTTTGGACTGGATGTCAGAACAAGGTGAGAGGATTGATCATTGTTTGGTGGGTGAACCCACATGTCCAGACCGCTTAGGTGAAATGATCAAGGTTGGGCGCCGCGGGTCAATGACAGCTATGATCTCTGCCATTGGTGTGCAAGGGCACTCTGCCTATCCCCATAGGGCAAAAAACCCATTGCCCGCTCTGGCTAAATTGATTGATCGCCTTGCCAATCATGAACTGGATAAAGGCACAGAGCACTTCGACCCCTCAACCCTTGCTGTCACCTCCATAGATACTGGAAACCTCGCGAATAACGTTATCCCAGCGAAAGCAAAAGCGGTTGTAAACATAAGATTTAATGACGCTTTTAGCAGTGAGGAGCTTGGAGTTTGGTTGCAGAAAGAAGCTGATAGAATAACCACAGAAACAGATATAGAGATGTCTGTTGAGATTAAGGTCTCGGGAGAAAGCTTTCTTACCCCTCCGGGAGAGCTTTCAAGTCTGGTTGGTCATGCAATTGAGGATGAGCTTGGAATAATCCCCATAATGTCAACCACTGGAGGAACCTCAGATGCGCGTTTTGTGAAAACCGTTTGTCCGGTTATAGAATTCGGTCTTGTTGGCAAATCCATGCATTCGGTTGATGAAAGGGTGGACATTTCCCAAATTGGACAATTGAAAACCATCTACAAGCGTGTGCTGAGGGACTATTTTGCCTCATAGGCCCTCTCGAAAGCAGTTAGTAATTATGGTGAAAGAGCCGCAGCTTGGGCGGGTGAAGACGCGTCTGGGCCGTGATATTGGTATGGTGCCTGCACTTTGGTGGTATCGTCACCAAGTTGCGCGGCTTACCCGCCGCCTCGATGATCGTAGATGGCATCTTACTTTAGCGATTTCCCCTGATAATCAACACAGGAAAAGCCGATTTTGGCCTAATCACCTCAAAAAAATCCCTCAAGGCGGCGGCAATTTAGGGGCACGCATGCGTAAGGTTTTTCGTCAAATTCCTTCAGGCCCGGTTTGTATAATTGGCTCAGATATTCCGGATATTTCATGTCGCCATATAGCACAGGCGTTTGACATGCTGGGTAAAAGTGAATGGGTTTTTGGACCGTCTACAGATGGCGGATATTGGTTGGTTGGGGCAAAACGGGTCTCTGCCATGCCTCAAGGTTTGTTTCGGGACGTTCGTTGGTCTACAAGCCACGCCCTTTT
>CBFHXE010000041.1:9909-23659 GCA_965659715.1 uncultured Paracoccaceae bacterium
GGCAGCATGAATTCTCGGTGACGGGATTTGTATCCCATGCTAGAGCTTCATAATGAGTATGCCCCCAAAAAAAGCTGATATTCTTGCTTGGATTTCTGCCAACCCAAAACAGCTTGATAAGAGCGATATATCAAAGGCCTTTCGTTTAAAAGGATCAGAGAGGACCGCGTTAAACCGAATCCTAAAAGAGCTAGAATCTGAAGGTAAGTTTGTGGGCGCTCAAAAAGATAAAGACGATAGAGAGAAAATGATTGGCAAGTTCCCCCCAGTTAGTGTTTTGAGGGTTATTGAAATAGATGAAAGCGGTGATCTATTTTTACAGCCCGAAAACTGGGATAGAAAAGATAAACCACCGCGTATCCTGATGGCTGTGAGGCCTGATGAGGCCCCGCTTGGGCTTGGTGATCAAATTCTTGCTCGTGTAGCCCCTGTTTTGGATGAGGAACATCAATATGAGGCCCGATCCATCAGGCGTATCGAAAAAACTCACACCAAAATCTTGGGGATTTACCGGTCAAAAGGCACTTCAGGCCGAATTGTACCTATTGATAAATCGGGAAAAGAATGGCGTGTTGCGAAAGAAGAAGAAAATGGAGCCAAAGATGGCGAATTGGTTGAGGCCATAAGATCCGGACCAAAATCACGGATGGGATTACCACAAGCTCGGATTATACAATGTTTGGGAAACCCATCAGCACAAAAGGCAATTTCTTCGATTGCGATCCACCAGCACAACATTGAGGATACATTTTCCCAACAGGTCCTTAAAGAGGCAAAATTCAGTACTGACCGCAAATTAACTGAACGCAAGGACCTTTGCCATCTGCCATTTATTACAATTGACCCAGATGGCGCTCGGGATCATGATGATGCAGTTTTTGCGCAAGCTGATAGCGATCCAAAGAACAAAGGCGGCTTTTTGATTTGGGTCGCAATCGCTGATGTTGCGCATTATGTCCGGCCAGGAACAGCTTTAGATCAAACGGCGAGAAAGCGCGGGAATTCAACATATTTTCCAGATCGTGTGGTTCCCATGTTGCCAGAAGTCTTGTCCGCAGATTTATGTAGTTTGCAAGAAGGAGCTAGGCGCCCTTGCTTGGCTGTTTGCCTAAGGATAGATTCAAAAGGCAATAAAATTGCACATGAATTTTACCGAGCCATTATTTGCTCAGTCGCATCATTAACATACGAAGAAGTTCAGCACGGTGTTGAGGGCACTCCAAATGACAGAGTTTTGCCGTTATTAGAAGCCGTTATCAGACCACTTTATAAGGCATATTCAGCGCTTTGTGTTGAACGTCAAAAGCGGCAGCCATTAGAGCTGGAGCTTCCGGAGCGGTTGATTTGCTTGAATAAGAGCGGCGATGTCACAGGTGTCAAATTTAAAGACCGCCTGGATGCACACAAGTTAATTGAAGAGTTTATGATATTGGCAAATGTTGCCGCCGCTGAATGTTTGGTTGCTAAAAGAGAACCCTGCCTTTTTAGAATACACCAGGAGCCAGAAAAAGAGAAAATTGAGGCTTTAAGGGATACAGCACAATCCGTAGGATTAAATCTTGCGAAAGGCCAGGTTCTTAAAACCAAGCACCTGAACCAATTGCTTCGACAAGCAGAAAAGCAAAATGAGGCTGAGCTTTTGAGCATGTCAATTTTGAGAGCTATGACGCAGGCGTATTATAGTAGGGAAAATTTTGGGCATTTCGGGCTGGCACTGCGTGCATATGCCCATTTTACCTCGCCAATTCGGCGGTACGCGGACCTCGTGGTGCATCGTGCGCTAATTCGAGCTCATAAATGGGGAGAGGGCGGCTTAACCCAAGAAGAAGAAGCTACCTTAGAGAAAACATCAGATCAAATCTCTATATCTGAGCGGCGATCAATGGCAGCTGAACGCGATACATTGGATCGTTATCTGGCAATTTATCTTTCGAAGAAAATTGGTAATGAGTTTTCAGGTAGAATTAGTGGAGTTGTAAAATTTGGCGTGTTTGTTCGTTTAGATGAAACTGGCGCCGAGGGGCTTGTGCCCATTAGATCTCTAGGACGGGAATATTTTACATTAGACAAAAAATTTAATCGATTGATGGGGTCCGAAAGCGGATTTAAACTATCTTTAGGGCAAAACGTAACCGTTCGGTTGGCTGAGGCGACTTCTGAAAATGGGGGGATCATTTTTGAGCTGCTCACTGTAGAAAGTTCGACTGTTCCATCTCGTTTCGCGGGTAAATCAAGATTAAAAAAGCGAGGCGCACTCAAAAATACGCGTAAATCCAAGAAAAATCGAAAAAAATCTTTTAAAAATAATAATAATAAATGATTTTCAACGCTTTGTTATATTTTATTAAAGTAATACATTAAATATAAACAAGTCTTATATTAATAAATATTGAGGCGTCTATCATCTTTTTATCAGGCAGGTATAAGTCTGAATTTATTTTAAGCTCAGAGTGCGCCAAAAAGTAATCTTTTGATTATGGGTTTTTGAATATCGCCCAAAATTTTAATGATAGTCCCAAAAAGTAGACAAAGAGGAGGGGCTCATACAGATATCATATAGCCTAAAACTCGTTACAGATATATGGCAAAAGAAAAAAACAGGCTCTAATAAGGGCGCCTATGTCCAAAACACCCAGGATTTTATTTATCCTTCTCCAAAAGGTATCCAAATTGTTTTGGTTTCTGTAGAGGCAGATAAGAAAGACTGAATATCATTTTCTAAGCGCCAATTTTTTTCGGCACCTTGATTGACCCAAGTCCGTTTTAAATTTAACGCCGCGTTTGACTCCACGGCTCTAGAAATATCTGTTGAGGAAAAACACCATACAGAGTCAACGTTCATATGAGCTGATAAGGGTTCAGCAAGATCTGCATGTGTTCCAGTTAAGATATTCACCACGCCTGCTGGAACGTCGGAGGTATCAAGTATTTGATAAAAATCTGTGGCTATAAGTGGTGCCGCCTCTGAACAGAGGAGGATCATTCTATTTCCCATAGAGAGCCCGGCAGCTAATGTTGTCACCAGCCCTAGAAGGGGAAAACCATCTGAGCAAAAGACACCAATGTTACCAACAGGCTCATTTATGGAAAGCGCAAGACCGCGGATGGGTACATTTCGAACGTCACCATCATATTTGTCTGACCAGGCCGCAAAGTCGAATAAACGCTTTATACTATCCTCAACTTCATCAAGGCCAATATTTTGACCTGAATAGGTATTAAGCTTTCGTGCAAATTCTTCTCGACGTGCAGACAGGTTTTCTGCCAAATAATAGAGTATTTGTGCTCTTAAATGACCAGATGTCGTGGACCAACCCTCTGCTTTTTGCGCGGCCTCTACGGCATTTCGAACATCTTTACTATTGGCAACTGGAACCTGACCTAATAGGTTTCCTTTAGCATCATAGGTCGATTTATAATAACCGCTATCTGGTCTAGATTGTTTCCCGCCAATATATAGCTTAGCCGTACGATCTATAGCCTCAGTTGATTTAACCGCCGTAGTGGATGGCGCGTTTACTGATACTGTTTTGGCCAGACTTGGCGTTGCCCTTGGTTTTGTGTAAGGCGTAAGACCTTCCCAACCGCCTTCACGTCCAAATCCGCTTTCTCGTACACCACCAAATCCCGCGGATGCATCAAACATATTGGTCCCATTAACCCAAATAACCCCAGCTTTAATTTTCGGAGCCAGCCCAAGGCAAAGATTTATATTTTCGCTCCAAATAGATGCAGCCAAGCCATATCGAGTGTTGTTTGCCAACTGAATCGCCTCTGCAGGAGTTCTAAAGGTTGTTGACACAAGAACAGGACCAAAAATTTCATTCTGCATCAATGGATTGGCGGTTTCTAAATCTGTAATTAAAGTAGGCGGGTAGTAACATCCCTTTGTCGGTAAGTCGGTATTTGGTTGAAAAATAGTATCAGGCGCATTTTCCCGAACCATCTGATCAATATTATCTAACTGAACCTGATCTATGATCGCGCCCATATCAATGGATTTGTCCAAGGGATCGCCAATGCGAAGCTTTTGAATGCGGGCTTTAATTTTAGAATATAGGCGGTCAGCGACACTTTCCTGCACCAACAGCCGTGAGCCAGCGCAGCAGACTTGTCCTTGATTAAACCAGATTGCGTCCACCAGTCCCTCAACAGCACTGTCTAAATCTGCATCATCAAAAACAATAAAGGGGGACTTGCCGCCAAGTTCGAGCGTCAGGGACTTACCTGTTCCTGCCGTGGCTTTGCGGATCTTCTTTCCAACATCGGTTGATCCGGTAAAGGCAATTTTATCAACATCCCTGTGATTAACGATCAATTCGCCAACTGCTCCATCGCCTGTCACAATATTCACAACACCTTTGGGTATTCCTGCCTGCTGGCACATCTCGCAAAACAAAAGGGCCGTCAGCGAAGTATATTCTGCGGGTTTAAGGATAACGGTATTTCCCATGGCCAAAGCTGGTGCGATTTTCCAAGACAGCATCAGCAAGGGAAAATTCCATGGGATAATTTGTCCACAAACGCCAATAGCTTTTTTGTCTGGCATTTTTTGGGCCATTAATTGGGCCATCCCTGCATGGTAATAAAAATGACGCTGAGCTAAGGGAATATCAATGTCTCGAGACTCCCGTATGGGTTTTCCGTTGTCTATTGTTTCCAAAGTTGCAAAAAGGCGGCTGTTCTTTTGAAGCAATCTTGCCAGAGAATAAAGATACCGAGCCCGCTCATGGCCATCAAGGCTTTCCCATGCAGGCTGAGCCTTTTTGGCCCCGGCAACGGCTCTCTTTACATCATCATCTGAGCCTTGAGAAATCTGGGCAAGGGGTTCATTCGTTGCTGGGTTTCGTGTTTCAAAGTGAACAGTACCCTCACAAAACGTACCATCAATAAAATGTCCAAACTTATGATTGTTCCGTTCAAGCCAACCGGTGGCTTCGTCTACACTTTCGGGGGCTTTGCCGTAGTCCATAGTTTCAAGTATGTCTTTAACGGTCATTTTTTTTATCCACTGAGATTATTAAGCTATAGGATGGCGATGGTTTGCGGAATAGGCGCCGGTTGCTTGGTGTTCAAGTTGTCGTTCTATATCACCCAAAAGTGAAGAGGCTCCAAATCTGAACAAATCCGGCTCTAACCAGCGATTTCCAAGCTCTTCTTTCATCAAAGACAGAAATGTTAGAGCTTCTTTTGCCTTTGAAATACCGCCTGCGGGCTTGTATCCCACGGCAATACCTGTGCGCTCATAATAATCACGAATCGCGCGCACCATGACCAAGGATACCGGAAGCGTAGCATTTACACTTTCTTTACCTGTCGAAGTTTTGATAAAGTCCGCACCAGCCATCATGCAAACCATCGATGCTCGGGCAACATTTCGAAGGCTTCCCAATTCGCCGGTTGCCAAAATTGCCTTTACATGCGCATCACCGCAAGCAGAACGAAAACTACTCATTTCATCATAAAGGGCATTCCAATTTTGGGTAAGGACATGGCGACGTGAAATAACAATATCAATTTCATCTGCCCCAGCAGCAACGCTGGCCTTAATTTCAGCAATTCGCAAATTTAAGGGTGTTAAACCGGCTGGAAAGCCAGTGGAAACAGCGGCAACAGGAATTCCAGAGCCCTCCAAAGCCTGAATGGCTGGTTTGACCATATCATGATATACACAAACAGCTGCAGTAGAGATTTGTGGTACCCCCAAAGCTCGCAACAGATCACGGTTTACGGGATACTTTGCTTTTTCACACAGCCTTTTAACACGAAAGGCGGTGTCGTCACCAGAAAGCGTTGTAAGATCTATGCAGCTTACAGCCCGTAGCAGCCAGGCAATTTGATGATCCTTTTTAACCGATCTTCTTGCTGAAATGGTGTTTGCTCTGCGCTCGATTGCCGATGTATTGGCTTGAGAAGACATTACCCAGTCTAGGTCGAGCGGCCGACCCGGGTTGCGTTGAAAAGTGGATACTTTGACATTTGCATTTAGTGAAGTCATTGATCGAGACACAACATTTTTAACTCATATTTATCAAACCCTGACATGCAAATCATACCTTGGCAAGTAACCTAGAGGGAAAGCCTGTTTGAAAATGAGAATAATTCGCAATTGTGTTGACTTTTGCGAATGACTCTCATATTCAATATCACTACATGAAAGGAAAAGACATCTTGAACCGCAGATTCTTTATCGGCTCTTTAGGCGCATTTGCAGGTATTAACCCACTGCCGCTATTTAGTGAAGAAAACGCTATAAGCATAGTAGCGACTACCAGTATGATCGCAGACACCGCGCGAAGTATTGGTCAAGGGTACGTAAAGGTTAAAGGGCTAATGGGCCCCGGAATTGATCCACATTCATATCGACACACAAGAAATGACATTGTCTCAATGACCAAGGCTGATTTAACGTTGCGGCATGGTTTAGACTTAGAAGCTCAAATGGAGGACTTCTTTGCAGACTTGTCAAGAAAGCGGTCTGTCGTAGCTGTTACCAACACCATAAACCCCAAAGAACTTCTGGACTATCCTGGTCAAACAGGACGATATGATCCTCATGTTTGGATGGATCCAATCTTGTGGTCTTTGGTAACAGACCAGATTGCATTAGCGCTATCAAATGCAAAACCCGCCAAAAGAGATGAATTTCAAACATCAGCCACAAACTATAAGTCTGTATTAAACGAACTAAATAACTATGCGAAAAACGTATTAAGTTCAGTTCCAAGTAAATCACGAGTTTTGGTTACGGCCCATGATGCATTCGGGTATTTTGGAAAAATCTACGGTTTTGAGGTAATAGGAGTTCAAGGAATATCGACAAACTCGGAAGTTGGATTATATCGGATAAAAGAAATAGTTGACCTTCTCGTCCAGAGAGAAATATCTGCCGTATTTGTTGAAAGTTCAGTATCAGACCGAAATATGAGAGCGTTAATTGAGGGCGCGACTGCTAGGGGACACGAAGTTACTTTGGGTGGAGAGTTATACTCTGACGCGATGGGCACCGAAGGTACTTATGAGGGAACTTACGTTGGAATGTTAGATCATAATATCACTACAATTGCTAAAGCGCTTGGCGGAACCCCGCCGGACTTTGGTTGGCAAGGAAAGCTAAAGGCAACCTAAAATGACAGATTTCGCTTTGATTGCAGATAACGGCGCGTTCGTTGACAAACACGAGGATCTGGGATCCGCCGCTCTCAGTATTCAAGGAATGACAGTTTCTTATGGTTCAGAACCCGCTATTTATTCCGTTGACTTCAATGTTGAAATTGGAACATTGACTGCTATTATTGGACCAAACGGAGCAGGTAAATCCTCGCTCCTGAAGGCAGCGATGGGTATTATTCCTACAGTTTCCGGGCAAGTCAGGTTTTTTGGACAACGCCTAAAAAAGACACGACACAGAATTTCTTATGTTCCGCAAAGGGCAAGCGTGGATTGGGACTTCCCCGCAACTGTCAAAGACGTAGTTTTAATGGGCCTATATCCCATCATGGGTTATCTTCAGCCGGTAGGCAGGGCTGACTTAGACGAAGTTCAATCCTGTTTAAGAAAAGTTGGTATGCAAGATTTTTCCGACCGCCAAATAGGCCAACTATCGGGTGGCCAACAGCAACGGGTATTTTTGGCGCGGGCTCTCGTTCAAAAAGCTGATGTCTATTTACTTGATGAGCCCTTAGCCGGTGTAGATGCCGCTACCGAAAACGCAATTATTTCTGTGCTGAAAGATTTAAAAAAGTCGGGAAAAACAATCATAGCGGTTCATCACGACTTAAGCACAGTTTTAGAATATTTTGATCATGTACTTTTCATCAACAAATCTCCAATTGCACATGGGCCGGTTACAGAGGTTTTTAATGAAGAAAACTTGTCAGTTACCTATTGTGGGCAGTTAGGCGCGACCAAATTAGGCGTAGCCGGAATTTAGATGCTGTGGTCTGCCCTTAGCCTGACACTCGGATATAATGCGACCCTTGTTACACTTGGCGCCACCCTTTTAGGTATCGCCACCGGAATATCAGGAACTTTCCTTTATCTACGGAAAAATGCACTAATAAGCGATGCAATTTCACACGCCACTTTACCGGGTCTTGGAGTAGCATTTTTGCTTATGACGACCGCAGGTCTAGACGGACGAAATTTATTCGGGCTATTGGGAGGTTCCGCCATAAGCGCAGCCTTGGGCCTCATGATTGTAACTTGGCTAACTACAAAAACACGCCTTTCCCAAGACGCTGCAATTGGTTCGGTTTTATCGGTATTTTTTGCCTTTGGTGTCGTTTTATTGACAGTAATCCAGGCCATACCCGCAGGTCGGCAAGCAGGGCTAGAAACTTTCCTTTTGGGGTCCACCGCCGGAATGCTTTTTAACGACGCAGTATTAATTTTGATCCTAGGGGCAATCACAACTGCCATATTGCTTCTTTTCAGACGCCCAATCATAATGGTTTCTTTTGACGCCCATTACTCTCAAACACTTGGGATATCACCTCAAAAAACAGATTATCTTGTACTTGCTGTAGCGCTTGCCGTTACTGTGATAGGAATGAAGATTGCGGGGCTCATCCTCATCGTAGCATTATTAATCATTGCGCCTGTCGCTGCGCGATTTTGGAGTGAGAAAAGTAACACAATATTGTTGATATCTGGTTTTTTTGGTGGGTTATCAGGGTATATTGGAACTGCAATTTCCGCGACTGCCCCTGGGTTGCCAACTGGCCCAATTATTGTGTTGTGCAGTTTTGTTCTCTTTTTAATATCTTTTTTGCTGGCACCGCGCCGCGGGATTTTGGCCTCTGCAAGGGCTTTCTGGGTATTTCAAACAACAGTCCACATGACTCAAGGGCTTCTTTCAATCGCCCAAAACCAACCAATTTATGAGCCAAAAACGAAACGGCTTTTACAAAGATGCGGATTTCTTCGAGCTGATGGCGTGGCCACTCAGGCCGGGCATGCTCTCGCAGCGAAAACCCTTCTAAATGAACGCCGGTGGACATACTGGCGCAGCAAAATGCGACAAACAGGGGCTCTTGATGAGCCAATTGTTTATAGCTTGGTCAACATCGAAACAAAACTAACACAAGATCAAATTAAAAGTATTGATCAAGGCCTTTCTTTAGAACAGCAGGACAAATTGTAATGGGATCAGATTTTGTCACGCTGAGCTTGACTCCACTGCTTATTGGTATCTGTGCATCCATGGCTTGCGCGTTGCCGGGCAATTTTCTCCTTTTGCGAAAACAGGCACTAATAGGTGATGCCATTAGCCATGTTGTCTTGCCTGGAATTGTTGTTGCATTCCTATTCACTGGTCAGGTTTCAACCTGGCCGATGATGATTGGTGCAGCGGTTGCAGCAATCATAGCTGTTCTATTGATAGAACTCATTCGCCGCGTTGGGAAAATTGAGTCTGGGGCTGCAATGGGGGTCATTTTCACATCGATGTTTGCGGCGGGTGTCTTGTTACTCGAACAATCTGATACCAGCCAAGTTCACCTAGATGTTGAACACGCACTCTTCGGAAATTTAGAAAGCTTGATTTGGCTTGACGCTGAGGGCTGGGCATCGCTTTTTGATCTAAATGCTCTGGCAGGTTTACCCATGGAACTAGTGAGAATGATGACCGTACTTCTGGTGATCTTGATCTTTGTTTATATTTTCTGGCGGCCACTCGCATTAATAAGCTTTGACGAACCTTATGCACGCACGCGTGGAATAGCCGCAACAGCCCTTGAGTTTGCTTTGGTAACTTTAACTGCAATTACAGCGGTCGCGGCGTTCGATGCAGTAGGTTCGATTATAGTCATAGCTATGATCATTTGTCCGCCTGCAGCCGCGCGGTTGATGGTGAATAGCTTAAGGTCACAGGTTATTTATAGTCAGGTGTTGGCTGTAATGGCTACTGTACTTGGATATATACTTGCAGGCGACGCGCCTCTCTGGCTTGGTTTTTCAAACACCCTAAGCGCCGCTGGAATGATCGCCACAATGAGCGGCGTATTTCTCGCCTTCGCCGCGCTTTTTGGACCACATAGGCGGCGAAATATTTAAGCTCAATCAGTGCATTCAAAATTAGCGGGTATACATTTGCTTTTTCTGGGCACGCGTCCGATCGGTCGCTTGTGCAGAGCCATCATGAAAAGAGCCGAACCACTTATCCCAGGGCATTTCTACGGTCCCGTAATTGCACTCGAAATATCTGTGATGTAACTGATGAAAGAAATCACCAATTTTCGCACGCTCTTTATCTGCGACATATAATTGATCAAACCCTGAATGAGAAAAAACAGGATGGATCGACTGCATATAGCCATGGAATAATATATGGATTGGATGGCTTGGAACAATTAAATGAATGGTAAAATTCGTGTAGAATAAAAGATGTTCAAGAGGATGCATCGAGATGCCGGACCATGGCCCAACATTGATATTTCGATGATGAAGCGCATGTGCCATTCTATAAAGAGGAGGCCAATGAAGAGCGCGATGCACCCAATAAAAATGAAAGCTTGCCCAGACAATCAAGAACGGAAACATTAGGAAAAACCAAACGGGGTTTTCCGGAAATAGAAATGCGGGGGCAAAGCCATTGGCCATTGCCCAGTAAATGAGACATTGTGCAGAAGACCATAGGGTGACACCGCTCACCAAACTCCAGAACATATTGTCAAACACCTGATTTCGAAAGGTGAAGCTGCCATTATCTCTTGCTGGATCGCGCGGGTCATATTTAAAGTGCTTTTCCTGCCCACGCCGATTATAAAGCCAATAATGCAAAACCCCCGCGCAAATAACATGCGGGATTAGATTTCCAAGCCAAACCCGCAGAACCCAATCCATTGAAAATTCCTGCATAACTGCCAGAGGCGGCAGAAACAGAAAGAAAACAACTACTGCCAAAATCACGGAAAGAGTAGTGGTTGATGCGGCAAGCCAATAAGAAGCGTACCATTGCAAAATAGCTTTAGGGCTCAAAGGCCATTTGAAAGTAGGGTTTAACGCAACGGGCTGTGAAGGCTTATAATGCCAACGAGATGCTTCTGCGTCTTTTTCAAATCCTTCTGACATTCTTTCACCTCATTGGCTATAATCAGAGCCCTCATCGTCCAAAATTGCTTTTAGCTCGGCAAGATGGCGCGTGGCTTGCTCGGGATAATCTTCGATTTCCTGAGCAGTTTTTTCTGCAACCTCATCCGACAGAATTCGAAGCGGTTGGCCAGTTTGGAGGGCGCGGATATAAGTTTCTGCTGCGCGTTCAAAGTAATACAGTCGATTAAAAGTTTCCGCGATGGTTTTTCCGATGACCATAACGCCATGATTTCCCATTATCATAACTGTCTTCTTGGGGTCTTTTAGCAGCCCTGCGCATCTTTCGCCCTCTTCTTCAAAGGCGAGCCCTCCGTAATGCTCGTCAATCACAAACCTGTTGAAGAAAATTGCAGTGTTTTGGTCAATGGGCTGCAAACGGCTGTCCGCAAGGCTTGCTAAAACGGTTGCATGCATGGAATGCACATGCATCACACATCTTGCATGGGGACAGTGACGATGGATCGCACCGTGCAGGGACCACGCGGTGGGGTCGGGGGCATTGGGCCCCTCTGCGGTCTTGGGATTTTCGGCATCAAGCTCGATTAGATCGCTGGCTTTTATCCGCGCGAAATGCATCTGATTGGGGTTCATTAAAAACTGTGTGCCGTTTTCATTCACAGCGAATGAGAAGTGATTGGCCACGCCTTCGTGCAGGTTTAACCGCGCGGTCCAGCGAAAGGTCGCCGCCAAATCCATGCGTTCCTGCCAGTTCCCGATATTTTGTCGTAAATTTGTAACGGCCATGTTCACTCCTTTTTCCTGTATTAGATCACCCTTTTTTGGCTTTCCCTGTCTTGTTTGCGACGCACAAGGGGGCCTAAAAACGGCAGGACTGATAAACGTGAAAATTCAAAAAGATAGTTATTATAGGCATTTTCGATGTCGGTTTTGCGTCTGTATCGCGCAGGTCGCATTTTAGGCCCAAAAATCGGACAAACAATCGCTAAAGCGGTCTTGAGGGCACCCAAAGATAACCATCGGGTCCTAAGATGGCACATTCGCGCAGCCCATGGGGTTTATCGCTTGGCGCTTGCAATATCACCGCGCCAAGCGCCTCTGCCCGCGCAGCAGCCGTATCGGGATCACTGTCATAAAGACGAAGCTCAATCCCCAAACCGCGCGGTGGATTTTCTGGCAATAAAGGAAGCAGGGGGTGGGCGGAATAGGTGGTATCGCTGTGCAATTGGAATATCTGGTTTTGGTACATCATGATGGCAAAATCAGCCGAGGCCTGATGCGCCTTCATTTCAAAAACCTGGGTTAGAAAATCAATGCAGCGCGGCATATCGCTGACCAAAACATTGATCCCCAGACCGCGAAGCGATGCGCCAAATGCATCAGGTGAAACAGTATCTAAATCCATTCAAAAATCCCCTGACCTTTTTGCTGCCCTTGATTGTCATAGGCGCCCGTGGCACTCTGGGTTATGAAAAACATACTACAAATTCGAGCATCTGCTGACTATCTTTTCCGGCAACAGGGACAGATTAGACGACATGGGTCGCTTTATAAGAGCCTCAATAAATGACTGATACCGAAAAACACTCAAATGTAATTTCTCCGCGCACGGCTGACCCCGAAGGCTTTACCGATGCCGGCAAAGCTGTTGCGCGGCTTCAAGAGATTTATCAACAAGCCACCAAGTTTTTGGCCACAGCTTTTTCAGAAACCCGCCAAAGCGGTGCAAAGGGTCAGCGTTTTCGTGCCTATTATCCTGAAATCCGGGTGACCTGCAGCAGTTACTCGACGGTGGACAGTCGGCTTAGTTTTGGCCATGTGGCCGGTCCCGGCACCTATGCCACTACGGTCACGCGGCCGGATTTATTCGCCAATTATCTGCGGCAGCAAATTTTGCTACTGTTGGAAAACCATCAGGCGGAAATTTTCATTGGCCCATCAAAGACCCCTATCCCGATCCATTTTGCGCTTTTAAACGATCTATCGCTAAGCGCATCCGCGGCTACGGCGGCGGAATTTTCGCTGCGCGATGTATTTGATGTACCCGATCTGACCACGACCAATGATGATATTGTAAACGGAGTGGTCAAAAGTGCTGATGACGGAACTGAACCACTGGGGCCGTTTACGGCCCAGCGGGTGGATTATTCATTGGCGCGGCTTGCGCATTATACAGCCACAGATGTTGAGCATTTTCAAAACTATGTTCTGTTTACCAACTATCAGTTTTATGTGTCCGAGTTCGAAGCCTATGCGCGCCAAGCGCTGGCAGATCCTAAAAGTGGTTACACCAGCTTTGTCAGCCCCGGCAATCAGGTAATCACCGACCCCAAGGCGGACATTCCCAATACCGGCAGCACACCGCAGATGCCGACCTATCATTTAACGCGCGAAAACGGCAATGGGATCACTTTGGTCAATATTGGTGTTGGCCCCTCAAATGCAAAAACGGCCACCGATCATATCGCTGTTTTGCGTCCCCATGCCTGGGTCATGCTGGGCCATTGTGCCGGGCTTCGGAACTCTCAAAGTTTGGGTGATTTTGTGCTCGCACATGCCTATCTGCGCGAAGATAAAGTGCTGGATGACGACCTGCCATCATGGGTGCCAATTCCGGCGCTGGCCGAGGTGCAAATTGCTCTCGAAACCGCGGTGGCTCATGTCACCGAACTTGAGGGCTATGAGCTTAATAAAATCA
>CBFHXE010000042.1:0-23456 GCA_965659715.1 uncultured Paracoccaceae bacterium
CGACGTTGAGGTCACTTTTTAGAACTTAAGATGTGATCTATTTTAAGGTTGAAAACAAAAGATCGTGAGGGAACTTTTCAACTGAGTAGCTTGGCTGTATTCATTCTTCTATTGGCAATTGATGATATAACTGCCCACAAGGGAGAAAGAGCATGACGTCCAGAGTGCTAGGGGTGATCGGTGGTTCAGGGATTTATGAAATTAATGGCTTGCAGGACGCTAAATGGCAAACTGTCGATACACCATGGGGATCGCCGTCAGACCAGATTTTGACAGGTGAGATTAACGGTGTGAAAATGGCTTTTTTACCGCGCCACGGCCGCGGCCACACTCTTAGTCCCAGTTCGGTCCCTTACCGCGCAAATATCGATGTTTTAAAGCGATTGGGGGTCAGTGACTTAGTATCCGTATCAGCCTGTGGTTCATTTCGCGAAGAAATGGCTCCTGGGGATTTTGTCATTGTGGATCAGTTTATTGACCGGTCTTTCGCAAGGGAAAAGTCATTTTTCGGAAGTGGCTGTGTAGCTCATGTATCTATGGCATATCCAACCTGCGCCCGGCTTTCCAAAGCGTGTTTTGATGTCGCAAATGAGGCTGGTATACTCGTTCATTTCGGCGGTACTTATCTGGCGATGGAGGGGCCGCAGTTCTCTACCTTGGCAGAAAGCCGCATGTACCGCGAAAGCTGGGGCGCTGATGTAATCGGTATGACCAACATGCCTGAGGCGAAATTGGCACGCGAAGCTGAGATTTGTTATGCCTCGGTTGCGATGGTTACAGATTACGACAGCTGGCATCCCGAGCATGGAGAGGTTGACGTCACAGAGATCATTAAGGTTTTGACGGGCAACGCAGATAAAGGCCGTGATCTGGTGCGGCGCTTGCCTAAGAAACTGGGTGCAGATCTTTCAGCTTGCCCTCATGGCTGCGACCGCGCGTTGGATTTTGCGATCCTTACTGCTCCGGAAAAACGCGATCCAGACCTCTTGTCAAAATTGGATGTAATTTTAAAGCGGGTTCTAGAATCTGCCTAATCTAGCTTATCATCTTGCTGTCAAAGCCACGACTTTCATTAACTTTTAAATGGTGTCTGAAAAACAAGCTTGCAATATTGCAGTAGATGCATCCACCTACCCCAATTTTACAGGCAAAAAACGGTCGAAAGAGAGAGAAAATTGATGAAAACTGTCCAAGATTATATCCGCACGATTGTTGATTTCCCGCATGAAGGTATTTTATTTCGGGATGTTACCACATTGTTTTCTGATCCCCGTGGCTTTCGGATGGCGGTGGATCAGATGCTGCATCCCTATGCAGGAGAGCAGATCGATAAGGTGGTGGGTTTAGAAGCGCGCGGCTTCATCCTTGGCGGAGCGATAGCGCATCAATTGGGCACGGGGTTTGTGCCGATCCGTAAAAAAGGTAAGCTGCCTGGTGCAACAATTAGTCAAGAATATACACTCGAATATGGAGCGGCTGTGGTCGAAGTGCATGATGATGCCATCCAAGCAGGTGAGCGCATTTTGCTTGTTGATGACTTATTGGCTACCGGAGGTACCGCTGAGGCTGGTATAAAGCTTGTCGAGCGATTGGGTGGCGAAATCATGGGTTGTGCCTTTATTGTCAACCTTCCTGATCTGGGCGGCAGTGAAAAACTCAAGTCAATGGGTATGGATGTGCATGCGCTTTGTGACTTCTCAGGCCTTTAGATAGGCTTGATTGTGCCTACAAGCCCTCTATGTCTGTCATAGAGGCGTAAGACATGAACAATAGCACCAAGGTTTTATATAACGGCGATTGCCCAGTTTGTAGTTTTGAGATTGATCATTACGCATCCTACAGCCGAAAACAAAAATTACCCTTAGAGTTCGAGGATTTGAACCATTGCGACCTTGCACAGTGGCAACTTAGTCAGGATCAGGCCGCTCGACGATTATATGTGCTCAACGACAATCAGTTGGTGTCCGGCATCCCTGCATTTTTAGTCCTATGGCAGCAAATGCCGCGTTATCGACTTCTGGCGGTTGTTATCGGGCTTCCGGTTATTCGGCAATTTGCGACTTTGATATACAATTTCATTCTCGCTCCCCTCATTTATAGGTGGCACTTGCGGCGAAAAGCCAAAGAGTTCAAAGCCAAATGAAACCTAACGGTTAAACTCCTAAACAATGACGCATGATTGCTTTTTGAACATGCAGTCTATTTTCGGCTTCATCGAAAATGACAGAATGAGGCCCGTCCATAACTTCAGAGGTTGCTTCGTCATCACGGTGTGCGGGAAGACAATGCATGAAAAGTGCATCTGGCTTGGCCTTTGACATCAGGTCGGTGTTGACCTGATACCCACGCAACTGATTGTGCCGCCGTTCCCGCGCTGATTGTGGGTCATGCATACTAACCCATGTATCAGTCACTACCAAATCCGCGCCCTGAACCGCTTTTTGTGGATCGCGCTCGATGGTGATGTTTACCCCTTTATCACGCGCTTTTTTAAGCAGATTTTGGTCGGGGTCTAAGGGTTCTGGCCCGGTAAATGTGAGATTAAAGCCGAATTGCCCAGCGGCGTGGGCAAAGCTGGTAAAGACGTTGTTTCCATCACCCGACCAAACTATTTTTCGGCCATTGATTGGACCTCTGTGCTCTTCAAACGTCATAATATCGGCCATAATTTGACAAGGATGGCTTTTGTTCGTCAATCCGTTGATTACAGGGACGGTGGCAAAACCCGCCATTTCTAAAAGTGTTGCCTCTTCAAAGGTTCGGATCATAATCAGATCAACATAGCGACTGAGTACCCGCGCCGTGTCTGCAATGGTTTCACCGTGGCCTAACTGCATATCTGTGCCTGAAAGCAGCATGGTCTGTCCGCCCATCTGGCGAACGCCAACATCAAAACTGACCCGGGTACGGGTCGATGGCTTTTCGAAAATCAAGGCCACCATTTGACCGGAAAGTGGTTGATCCGCATCAAGGGTGCCTTTGGATAACCCAACCCGTGCCTGTTTCATTTCCAATGCGGTGTTGATTATTCCACGCAGTGCCTCGGGTTTGCTTTTGTCAATATCTAGAAAATGGGTCATTTAAGGTATCTCTTTTAGGTTTTGGCTTAAGCGCTTGGATGGGTACTATTGTGTGGTTAATGGGCCAGTTTCACAGGCTTTTGCGGCTTTGTCCAATCTTGCAATGGCTTCGGTAATTTCCTCATCGCTTAGGTTCAAAGGGGGCAATAGCCGGATTACATTATCGGCGGCAGGAACGGTGATCAAATGAGCTTCATAGCAAGCTTTTAATACATCGCTATTTGAGATTTTGCATTTGAGCCCAAGCATCAAACCAGAGCCGCGAACCTCGTCGAATATGTCCGGGTGAGCAGCAACCAAACTTTCCAATGGTTGGCGTAAAAGCCCCGATTTGCGTCGCACGCCTTCTAAAAACGCATCATCAGCGATATGATCAATCACGGCGCATCCCACGGCGCAAGCCAGCGGGTTGCCGCCATAAGTAGAGCCATGAGTGCCTGCAGTCATGCCTGAAGCCGCATTTTCAGTCGCCAAAACCGCTCCCAACGGGAAACCGCCACCAATACCCTTGGCCACCATCATGATATCTGGCTCAATACCGGCCCATTCATGGGCAAAAAGCTTGCCTGTGCGTCCCATCCCGCATTGTACTTCATCCAAGATTAACAGAATGCCGCGGTCATCGCAAAGTCTGCGCAGTTCTTTTAAACACTCGTCTGGCAACAGGCGTATGCCACCTTCACCCTGTAGCGGCTCAACGATCATGGCAGCAGTTTTTGACGTAATGGCCGCCTCGATAGCTTCATGATCGGCCCAATTCAAATGCACAAATCCGGGCAAAAGCGGGCCAAACCCCTTGGTCAGTTTTTCGCTGCCAGCAGCTGCTATACCTGCAGAGGAACGGCCATGGAACGAACCGTCAAAAGCGATAATTTCATAGCGATCTTCCAGGCCTTTATCAAACCAGTACTTGCGCGCCATTTTAATCGCCAATTCGCAACTTTCAGTGCCTGAGTTGGTGAAAAAAACTGTATCTGCAAAGGTAAGGTCAACCAATCTATCGGCTAGCTCTTGCTGCTGCGGTATTTCATAAAGGTTAGAAACATGCCAAAGGTTTTGGGCTTGTTCACTAAGTGCGCTAACCAGCGCAGGGTGCGCATGGCCAAGGGCATTGACGGCTATGCCTGCGCCAAAATCCAAGAAGCGCCGACCATCTTGCTCGATCAACCAACTGCCTTCGCCTTTGACAAAGGTCAAAGGTGCGCGAGCGTAAGTTGGCAAAATAGAACTAATCATCACAATAATCCTTTTAGGTGCGTTTTAATGCCCGAGTGGCAATTGAGTTGTAAATGTCTGGGAAAGACAAAGCTTTCAGGGTTCGGGCCCATAATGAGCCTTGCTGTTTATCGGCGTCGCAGCGCCGCGTATGCCTGAAAATTTGTCATGATTGCCGTCTCGCACAAAAGTTGAAATTTTGCAATCCAAAATTCAATCATCCGGACGCGACAAAGAAAACAGTTCCTTAACTGTTGTATAATCACGATAACCCAAGCGGGCCAAAGGGGAAAACTGTGTAATATCAAATATCCCTCCAACGAGACAGTCGTCGCGCATGTGAATACCAATAACTTCACCAAAGACAGCAAAGTTCGCCTCGCCCTCTAATGGCAAAATTTGGGTGGCGCGACACTCAAGTGCGGCAGGCGCATTTGCAACACGGTGACAGTTAATGGTTTTACATTTTTCGGCTTCTATCCCTGCGTGGGAAAACTCATCAATGCTGTTGGGAAGAGAAGCAGAGCTGGCGTTCATAGCATCTATCATGGCGTGCTCGACAATATTCACGCAAAATTCACCTGTTTTACGAATGTTAGCGACACTGTCTTTTGTGCCTGTCTGATCTGGCTTTATTCCTGTCGATGCAAACATGACTTGAGGTGGCACGTAAGCCACTGCGTTAAAAAATGAATAGGGTGCAAGATTATGATGCCCGTTGGGATCACAGCTTGATATCCATCCGATCGGACGAGGTGTCACAATCGCGTTAAAAGGGTTGTGTGGCAAATTATGCCCATCTTTTGGTTCGTAAAACATCACCATAAACTCCTATTTGATCCTGGCTTAGCCGCATGCTACGTCGCTTTCCAGTCAAAATATGGACCGTTAATGTTGTGTTGGACTTGATACTTGAGACAAAGCAGGACTGGTGGGAGGTCGAAGCTCTGTTTGACTTGTGCTTTGCGCCCGGGCGTGAAGCGCTGTCTTCTTACCGTCTGCGCGATAATACAGAACCGGTTTTTGAGCTCTGCCATATTGTGCGCGATAAAGAAGGTATCTTGGGCGGGGCAATCCGGTTCTGGCCGGTGCAGGTTTCAGGGCATCCGGTTTTACTTCTTGGACCGGTTGCCGTGCATCCAACGCGCCAAGGCGAGGGTTTAGGTGAGGTCTTAATTCGTGAAAGTTTAAAAAGGGCATCAGATTTGGGTTGGACCCATGTTATTTTAGTGGGGGATGCTCCCTATTATCGCCGTTTCGGGTTTACCACTTTGCAGTACATTGACATGCCGCCACCTGTGAACCCTGCCCGTGTTTTAGGCTTGGTTCTTGATGACAGCGGTTGGGAAGGCCTGACGGGTCGCGTCAGACAACTGTCTATTTAACTTCAATTCACCGTTCGATCAAAAAGTCCTGTAAGAGCGTCCCTCAACATTCCAGATACCCTTGGTTTTGGTGTGGCATGGAAGGGTATTGGGCGGCAGATATCCATTGCAGCACGGCCAACACGCGCTGTTAGTGCACCGTTTATAACGCCTTCCCCAAACCTGCGCGAAAGCTTGGAGAAAAGACTGCCGCCCAACACAGATCCTAACCAATCATCGCCAATAGCCATCGCGCCAGTGGTAATAAGGTGCGTTGTTACTTTTCCCAATAATCGCCAACTGCTCAAGAGGCCGCTGCGACCACCATAAACTTGTGCAATGCGGCGAATCATCCGCAAATTACAGATCAATGCTGCCGCTACATCCACCAAAGCAAGGGGCACCAAGGCGGTTATAGTAGAAACTTGGCGAACTGATCGCTCGATTTCTTTTTGCGCCAGCTTATCTAATGGCATCATCAAAACAGTCTCAGCTAGGGCTAATTGACCTTCGGCATCCAATTGATCTTTGGCTTGCTCGTCAAATCGGCTGATTGCCCATCGCATTTCATCACGGGACTTATATAATTCGCGGAGTTGTTTGGTGATGGCACAGGCCTTGGCCAAATTACCTTCACGGCGAATTTCTTTGATAGAAGTTTTAAAATTTTCAATTTTCCGCAATCGATTCAGGGCGATAAGCTCAGCGGCGATAAACCCAGTGATGGTTATCCCAAAGATAAATAGAATGACAGAAAAACCAATGCCTAGAACAAAGTTCTGTTCCAGTAGGCTTTGGGCAAAGTTCCAAAATCCAATGGCAACGTAAAAAAAGCAAAGTGACAAAAACAAGCCACCAAGGCGTTTTGCATATCCTCGTGTAGCTCTTGCCTTAGGTCTCTCGCCGCCCTGAAGATTTTCATCTTCTTTGTCAATCACTTGGGCGGCATCGGCGGGATGCGGCATCTCGGTTTCCTCTGCCAGAGAAATCACCACGGGTCCATTTTGAGCGGTCATCTTTTGATCCTTTGCCATTTAAGATGAATATCAGGCAACTTTTCATCATTTCCGCGACCATCAGTGCGAGATATTTCAAAAAACCCATGACCACTATAAAACTGCTGCGCTATTAGATTTTTCTGAAAAGTCCATAGTTCTAATGTTTCGTTTTGGCTTTTGGCATGATTGAGCAAGGTTGTTCCGATGCCTTGGCCTTGTGCTTGAGAGCTGACATATAGGGCATGGATTTTAGAGCCCTGCTGCGCAATAAACCCCTCTATATGCGTGCGCGCAAAAACAGAAATCCATCTTTGGGCAATTAACCTATCTGCAAAAGCTATTTCTTCGGCGCGTGTGTGTATACGCGGCATCCAGGTTGTGCTGTCAACAAATTCAGAAAGTATTTCACCGACCCGGCCGGCATCAAGGGGCATTGCTGGTCTAATCAAAGCCGGTCTCCAAACAAAAACTGAGCCGCTTTGTCGAGCCGTATATGGGCAATGCCTTGGCCATGTCGGAGTGCATGCGGCGGTGGAGCAAAGCGCATTGCGCTATAATCTGCGTTTAACCATTGCTGAGCCCCCTGCCGTGCTTGGCTGAGTACATCCTTGGGATTAATGGGTAATTCCCCTGCAAAAAAAGCGGCTTGCTGGCATGTTTCAAGATCAATGCCACGCACACAGTCAATTTGGTGGCCTTGATAAACGCGCGTCTCTTCGGTGGTGCTGCGCAGGCTCGCAAGCGACACAGCCTTGGTTTGGGCGCCTCGAAATTGCGCTTGACGTGCTGCATCGTCTGTCAACTCCTGCATAATTGCGGTCAAATGAACGTGTTGGTTATGGTGAAGGTGATCCGCTTTGGTCGCCGCAAATAAAATTCGCTCAACTCTTATGCCACGGATTAAACGCCCAAGAGGACTATTCCTTCCTGGCCGAAAGGCCATGAGAATATCGCGCATTGTATGGCGCAAATCTTCGATGGCTGAGGGACCTTGGTGCAAAGCCTCTAAGACATCAATCAAAACAATTTGGCAATCAATGCGGGCAAAATGGTTTCTAAAAAATGGACGTACAATGTGCCGTTTGTAGGCCGTATATCGGCGTTGCATTTCATGCCATAAGCTGCCCTTTTTCGAATTAGTTTCCGGTGGCAACGGTGCAAAGGTCAATACAGGAGAGCCCTCTAAATCACCTGGCAATAAAAACCGTCCAGGTGTTAAATCGCTATATCCAGTTGCGCGGGCAGCGCTAAGGTAAGAACAATAGCACTGTGCTAAATTTCTTGCCTCTGTTTCGTCTAAAGCCACCTTTTTTGGTAGGCCATTTATCATTTTTGCATAGGCCTGTCCGATATCCCTTGAGCTCAGGCGCGCAAGTGTTTCCTCGCTCCACTGTGCATATGACTTTTCCAAAAGCGTTAGGTCCAATATCCATTCCCCAGGATAATCTACAATATCAAGATGTTGAACGCGTGAGTTTCTGATCCCAGACATCAAGCCCTGAGTGTTTAATTTCATGGACAGTCGGAGCTGGCTGACATTTTTTGTGTTAACTGGCCAAACAGGTTCATGCCCGCTTATGGCATCAAGGTGAGCTTCAAAATCAAAGCGAGCAAGGGTATCGTCAGGCTGCGGTTGCAAAAAAGCTGTTTGAACACGGTTTTGGCCACAAGCAGCGAGTTGCGGCATTCGCCCACCTTCCATGAGATTGGAAATAAGCGAGGTGATGAAAACAGTTTTTCCTGATCGGGCTAATCCGGTAACGCCGAGCCGAATGGGCGCACCAAGAAGGCCTTCACTGATTTGCGCACTAAACCCCTGAAACCCGCTGCGCATTTTCTGTGACACAGTCCCTGTTGTCAAAATTGAACCTCCTTTGAACTTATAGGTAGATAGGTATCACACTATGAAAACGCCAGTCCGTTGGAAATATGTAGCGAAAATGAGCTCTTTTCTAACCTTTTAATTTGGTCTACCCAACGAATATGCCACGCTATGCAATGCAGATAGAATACCACGGAGCCCCCTTTGCTGGTTGGCAACGCCAGTCGGGCCAGCCTTCGGTGCAAGGCGCCATTGAAGCTGCGTTGGGTAAATTGGAACCCGGCTCGCATTCAATCGCTGCAGCAGGCCGTACAGATGCAGGGGTACACGCTCTTGGACAAGTGGCGCATTGTGATTTAAGCAAAAACTGGGATTCTTTTCGTTTAGCTCAGGCGTTAAATTACCATTTAAAGCCTTTACCGATTTCAGTTGTTGCCTGTGCAGAGGTTGCTGAAGACTGGCATGCAAGATTTTCAGCTATAGAGCGCCATTACGTTTTCCGGTTACTTTGTCGTCGTGCACCTGCCACTCACGATAAAGGACTGGTATGGCAAATTGGTCATGAGCTAAGGCTGGAACCAATGCAAGAGGCGGCTAATTATTTGACCGGGACGCATGATTTCACCACATTCCGATCTTCAATTTGCCAAGCTAAAAGCCCTGTGAAAACCCTTGATTCTCTTCAAATCAAACGCATGCATAGTTGGGGTGGCCTTGAGTTTCGGTTTTCCTTGCGTGCCAGAAGTTTTCTTCACAATCAGGTGCGTAGTTTTGTTGGCACCTTGGAGCGAGTGGGCGCCGGCGCGTGGAAGCCTAAAGATGTTAAATCTGCTCTAGAGGCGCAAGATAGATCTGCTTGTGGGCCGGTTTGTCCACCACAAGGATTATACCTATCAGGTGTACGATATGCGCATGCGCCTTTCGAATTTTTGTCTTCGGTAAGCGACTGAAGACCAATAAGTTAAGTGTTGTTTTGGAAGCATTTCAGTGATTTTTGAAAGCCGGAAACGGGACAGAACTGAAAGATCACGGCCGGCGTTTTTTCGATGATAGAGTTGGACTTGCCTCGGCTGGGTTCTCTGGCCACGCATGCTTTGGATAGCGCCCCCGCATGTCTTTGCGCACGTCTTTGTAGCTAGTGCGCCAAAAATTAGGGAGATCAGCTGTGGTTTGCAGAGGCCTGCCGGCAGGAGATAAAAGGGTCACTTTTAAGGGGAGTTCACCCACCATCGGGTGATGAGTTTGACCAAACATTTCCTGTATGCGTAAAGTTATTTCTGGTGGGTTGGTCGAATAATCAATCGGAATTTTTCTGTTTAGCGGTGTAATGAAATGCGCAGGGACCACTTTGTCTAATCGTTCAAGCTGGGACCAGGTAAGCAAAGACCGGATAGCGGGCAGTAAATCAAACTTTTTCCACTCTTCGACTGTTTGTACATTTCCTAAATGTGGTAGCAGCCATTCTTCCAAAGTATTCATCAGGTTACGCTCGGATATGTCTGGCATAGCTGTGCCTCCCAGACTGACACGTGCCATAAACCTCCTTACAGCATCACTCAGTGGCAATCCAAGTTCGCGTACGCCTGTCAACATTGCTTGGGAAATTGCAGTCGGTGGGGCGTCTTTCCAAATTCTGTCATTAAGTACAATTGCTCCCAGGTGTTCTTGGCTGCGGGCGAGCACGCGGCCTGCTCTTTTCGACCATGAACAGTTGTTTTGCCAATGAAGTTGTGAGGTATAGAGTTCCCGCAGCTCAGTTTCGGAAATTGATATTGCAGTGCGAACACGCGCTTCTTTTGGGTCGCCATCTAGGTCTGTGGCCACCAACAACCGTTGCGTTGAAAGAGCATCATCAGAGGCAAGTATAGCGCCTTTGCCGCCTGAAAGCAGATATCTAGGCAAAGATCCCTTGCGACGCAACGCAATGCGATCCGGATAGGCCATCGCAACCATCTGAGCTTGACTGAAATCTGGGGAGATATCTGGACAAATTGGTTTAAGTCGGCTGGCCTCCAACGTAATGCGATCCAGTATTGGGCGTTCAATTGGGTGAGGGTGCCTTTGCTTAAATCCTTTGGGATCTTTTAAGGCCTCTAGACGAAGCGTTAGATCGCAGGGTGCGCCGCGTTGCAAGGGATCGCGGTCTGCAAGCAATGCGGCAAGCCCTGCGGCCTGTCGGCCGCTATTTATGAGCATGTGAGCTAAACGTGGATGAAGCGGCAATTTACCTATAGCTTTGCCATGATCCGTAACTTTACCAGCTGCGTCCAGAGCAGAAAGGCTGCATAACAGCGCCTTTGCTTCATTAAATTGTCCAGAATTAGGAGGTGTGAGAAAAGATAAATGATCCGGGGAGGTTCCCCAGATGGCCAGCTCAAGCGCAAATTCTGCCAAGTCAGCTGTTTCAATCTCGGCGGGCGGATAGGCGTGCATGGCGCCTTCTTCCGGTTTCGCCCAAAGCTTGTAACAGGTGCCATCGGCAACCCTTCCAGCACGCCCCATTCGCTGGATGGCTTCGGCTTTTGTCACCCGTTCTGTCACAAGGCGCGACATGCCTGTGCTAGGATCAAAACGGGCGCGGCGTGCCCGTCCTGCATCCACCACCACCCGGATATCTTCAATGGTAAGAGATGTTTCTGCAATTGCAGTAGCAAGTACAACTTTACGCCCATGCTTGCTTGGCGCAATCGCCCTTCGCTGATCGGCAAAAGACATGGCGCCGAAAAGTGGATGAAGAGTACAATCATCCGGTAGACGTACGCGCAAATTATCCATCAAGCGGCGAATTTCGGCTTCGCCGGGAAGAAAAACCAAAACTCCGCCAGATGTTCCTGACACAGCCTTGATTACTAAATCGGTCAACGCTAAATCGAAGCGAATTTGTTTGTTCAGTGGTCGTTCCAACCAGATTGGTTTAACGGGAAATGTACGCCCATCTGAATGGATTACTGGCGCATCATCCAAAAGCTGTGCCAATTCCTTGGCGTTTAAGGTTGCGGACATTACCAAAAGATGAAGGTCCTCGCGTAGTGCAGAAGCCGTCTCAAGGCACAGTGCCAGGCCTAAATCTGCGCTTAAAGATCGCTCGTGAAATTCGTCAAAAATTACCACCCCAACACCGTCTAGTGATGGGTCTGTCTGTATCATTCGGGTTAGTATACCCTCTGTTACAACCTCGATTTTTGTGTTCGCCGAACTCTTGTATTCACCTTTGATGCGATAGCCTACGGTTGCTCCAACAGGCTCATCTAATGTTTCAGCCATTCGTTCGGCGGCCGCACGGGCAGCTAGCCGACGAGGCTGAAGCATCAAAATCCGGCCTGAAACAAACTCTGACTGCAGCAAAGCAAGAGGAACGCACGTGGTTTTGCCAGCGCCCGGTGGTGCAGTGAGAACAGCTCGTTTGTTTTGCTCCAAAGCGGACAGCAATTCAGGTATAACCTGATGTATCGGTAGGGTTTGGTTCACAGTGGCATTATTGCCGAACAAAGCTTGCCCGTCCACGCAATGTTTTAATGTCAAAGCGTTGCACTCGGTAAAGTTGGTTGTCAATTTCGTAGTTTAGGATGAATGGGAAGTTTTCACCCTCGGCCCGTTCTTTTTCTGTGAAGCCGCCAATACGTTGATACACCCCATTACAGCGGGCTCCCTTTTCCGTCTTTTCGAAACCCGAAACAGTGATGTCAACGCGCCTAGCACCGTCAAACATTGGCAAATATAAATTACATAAATCGTTTTTAGATTGGTCGGATAAAAGAGCTGCCATCGCGGTCATCGGGTCAAGCGTACCTTCTTGTGTTGATGGGTCAAGCCAATGATGCTGAGGGGGTTTTTTACTGTTAACTTTAGGAATTCCGTTCTGATATCGGATTGTCTTTTCGCTTTTACGTCTGCCCGTATCAGAAACCTCTTTATAATGTTCTGGTTGGTATTTGTTGCCAAGGCGCTTTCCCACGGCCTGGGCATCGAACTGGTATTTGACCAAAAGGCCGACAAGACCTGTTGATTCTAAGATACCGTGGATGCTGTAACTTGGCTCTTGGGTCTCTATTGCGTAGCGTAGCTGCCCTGCTTTGATGCCACGAATGAGCACATCAAAGTTGTATCTTTGGGTATCTGCCATTGCGGAAGAAAACGTAAAGAAAACCACAAGGAATGAGGTTATTGACCCAAAATAGAACTTTTTTTTATCAATTTTGTTCATTGAACCCAAGCCATGCTGGACTTTATCCCATAGATCAAGGCAAGAAATGGAAACAAAGGTCAATGCCTTGATAATGAACATTGCGGAAAGCTGCCGAAAAGATATGATAGATATAAACAAGCTGGCAGAAAAGATTGTGGCCCAAGATCGGCGTGCTTTGTCGCGTGCGATAACGCTCGTTGAAAGCAGCCGTGAGGATCATCGTGCACAGGCAGTTGAGTTGGTCCAACGATTGCATCAAAATAGCGGTCAAGCCCTTAGAATTGGTCTTTCGGGCACTCCCGGGGTTGGCAAGTCTACCTTCATCGAAGCCTTTGGCAGCTTTCTTACAGAGCAAGGCTTACGGGTGGCCGTACTTGCGGTTGATCCCAGCTCAGCGCGCTCAGGGGGGTCTATCTTAGGCGATAAAACCCGTATGGATCGGTTGGCGCGCAATCCTCGAGCATTTATCCGGCCATCACCAAGCCAATCGCATTTGGGCGGTGTCGCCCGACGCACGCGAGAAGCCGTTGCGATTTGTGAGGCTGCCGGCTTTGATATTGTTCTCATCGAAACCGTTGGAGTTGGCCAATCTGAAACCATTGTGTCCGAGATGGCGGATCTTTTTGTCTTACTGCTCGCCCCTGCCGGAGGAGATGAGTTGCAAGGGGTTAAGCGTGGAATAATGGAAATGGCTGATATCATTTTGGTCAATAAAGCTGATGGAGACCTGAAGCCAGCAGCGGTCCGAACCTGTGCCGATTATGCTGGGGCGTTACGCTTGTTGAGAAAACGGGATCAGGATCCAGAAGGTTTTCCTCTTGCCATGCTGGTTTCTGCAGTGGTCGGAACCGGTCTTGAACAAGCGTGGCACTCCATGCGTGATTTAGCGAAATGGAGACAAAAGGTAGGGTGTTTTCAGATCAAAAGGGCATCTCAGGCGCGCTTTTGGTTTGAAGAAGATGTAAAGCAGGGTGTACTGGCAGTGCTAGCCCAGTCAGATACGCAACAAGATATAGAACGTATGGGTGAGCGGGTATTTAAAGGTGACCTTTTTCCTGCGGCGGCGGCGGCGGAGATCTTAGCAAAACTGTCCAAGCGCTGACGATTCGTAAAATTATCGAAGTAATGATGGTTTTGAGGAGTTCAGGCAGCTTTGATAATGCTTCAGCACCTTAAAAATCTAATCAGGGTCATATTTCCCGTCTGCATGCGCTTGACGCGGCATCACAGAGGCAATAGAACGCCCATCATCAGATTTTGGCGCGGCCCTTTGCGGCGCCTTTTTATATTGGCCGGTGGAAGCTGCCGTTGCCATAACAGACAAATGAGGTAACTGACATGTCGCGCCGCTGCGAACTGACCGGAAAAGGCCCGATGACTGGCAACAATGTCAGCCACGCCAATAACAAAACTAAACGTCGTTTCTTGCCAAATTTAAACGACGTGACCCTGCAATCAGAAGTCCTTAAACGGGGAATAAAACTGCGGATATCTGCTGCCGCATTGAGGACCGTGGATCATCGTGGTGGGTTAGATGCCTTTTTGGCCAAGGCCAAAGACACCGAACTTTCAGCCAATGCCCTAAAGGTCAAAAAAGAAATTGCAAAAGCCCAGTCAGTCGAAGCCTAATTTAGGCTCTGGGTACACGCAACGATAAGTGAATTTGAAAGCCCTGCACAGATTTGGCAGGGTTTTTTTAATGTCTCCTACAGGATTCAAAGCGTGCAGCTAAACCAAATTAGACAGGCTTTTCTTGGTGCCCTGATTCTTGTTCTGGTTCTCACCGGTCAGAGTATGGCCCAGGTGCGCTTAATGCCTGCTGCAGATGGTCAGATAGTGATATGCACCACGGGAGGTGTCAAAACCATTGCGATAGACGTCCAGGGGCAACCCACAGGTGGGGATCATATATGCCCTGACTGCGTGTTAGCATTTGTGCATTTAGGAGCAGATGGGGGGCGATTGACAGAAACTTTGAGGGCGCTCTTTGGCCAATCTGTTCATTTTGAGCTACTGAAATATATCACACATTCATTTTGGGCCGCCCGTTTGCCGCGCGCGCCGCCAAATTTTTCAGATTTTAAAACTCTGTAATAATTCTGAAAAACAAAGGAGTGGATTATGTCCATGATTAAAAAAACTCTAATGGCTGTCTCAGCTATCCTTTTCGCGGTACCGGTTTTTGCTGGCGGTATTGAAATCCATGATGCGTATGCGCGTTCCTCGGGCAAGATGGCAAAAGCTGGAGCTGTTTTCATGATGATTCATAACCATACTGGTACTGAGGATCGTTTACTTGAAGCCCGTTCAGATGCAGCCAAAATGGTTCAGCTGCATACTCACTCAAAGGGTGACGATGGTATCATGAAAATGCGCCATGCGCATGGCGGTTTCGCAATCCCGGCGCATGGCATGCGGGGTCTGAAACGCGGAGGAGATCACCTTATGTTTATGGGCTTGGTTTCCCCTTGGGAACATGGGGGTGCAATCAAGCTTACATTAGTGTTCGAAAATGCTGGCGAAATGATGATTGAAGTTCCGATTGATCTTGAGCGGAAAGCCATGGCACACAGCCATTAAGCAAAAAATGAGCGGTATGATGATTAACAGTGTTTTGTTTGTCTGTTTAGGGAATATCTGCCGCTCACCAACTGCCGAAGCGATTTTTCGTGAGAAAGTCAGGCGACGCGGGCTTTCTGTGATTGCAGATAGCGCTGGAACTGCGGGATGGCATTTGGGAAAAGCGCCGTACGAGCCGATGCAAACCACTGCAGCGGAATTTGGCTACGACCTGTCACCTTTACGTGCACGGCAAGTCGTTCAAAAAGATTTTTCAAATTTTGACCTAATAATTGCTATGGATCAGCAAAATTTACTTGATTTGAAGACATTGACGTTAAGAGCTAATACTGCGCAATTAAGATTAATGGGGGTTTATATTTCTGCTGGTTTTCCTCCAGACATACCGGATCCATACCATACGCAAGATTTTGTAGTGGCGCTTAAAATCATCGAGCAGGCCATCGATAACATGCTGTCTGCCCAGTGGTCAAAGTGAGGTGCAAGGCGGCAAGCTCAAATTTTTTGCTTAAAAATTATTGAAAGTGATCTAAAAGCAGCTATGTCGCGTAGAAAGTATGCTTAAACAAGGGAAAGCTATGACTTATCTTACGCTTTATGCGAGCACAGCGCTTGTGTTTTTGATCCTTGATGTGGTTATGCTTAGAAAAGTACTCTATCCATTGTTTTCCTCAAACATTGGTTCGATCATGCTTGAAGACCCGCGCATGGGTGCCGCAGCTGTGTTTTACTTAGTCTATATTGGTGGTGTTCTTTGGTTTGTCTCAATTCCCGCGCTGGCCGCTGGAGCGCCTTCTCAAGCCTTTATTACGGGCTGTATTTTGGGAGTTTTAGCTTACGGAACTTATGAATTCACCAATTTTGCAACCCTACGTGATTGGTCAATGCAAATGGTGATGGTTGATGTGATTTGGGGTGCTGTCTTGACAGGATCGTCTGCTTGGGCAGGTGTTTTGATTACCAAAACCTTTGTGGCATAAAAGATTCACACCCAATCTAGGTTCTTGGCTTGGCTTTCCACTCAAAGCATCCTATAGCGGCGGCTTGAGTAAATTGGGGACCCAAACATGCAAGGCAGTGCAAACCTTAATGTAATGATCAAAGCCGCACGCAAAGCCGGCCGTTCGTTGATTAAAGATTTTCAAGAGGTGGAAAATCTTCAGGTCTCTGCCAAGAGTGCTGGAGATTTTGTATCACGAGCAGATATCGCATCAGAAAAGATCATCAAAGAAGAGCTTACGGAAGCCAGGCCTACCTATGGCTGGCTGGGTGAGGAAAGTGACCCTGTCGCTGGACAAGATCCAACCCGGCGTTGGATTGTTGACCCACTAGATGGTACTACTAATTTTCTGCACGGATTGCCTCATTGGGCAGTTTCAATCGCTCTTGAACATAAAGGCCAGATTATCGCAGGAGTTGTTTTTGACGCGAGCAAAGACGAGCTCTTTATTGCCGAAAAAGGAAAAGGCGCTTGGATGAACGACAGACGGATTAGGGTTTCCGATCGTCACCGAATGATCGAGAGCGTTTATGCTACCGGGCTTCCCTTTGCTGGTCGATCTGATTTGCCGGCAACCCTGAGCGATCTGGCAAAGCTTCTACCTGCTTGCGCCGGTGTGCGGCGCTGGGGGGCTGCATCCCTAGATCTAGCCTATGTTGCCGCTGGTCGCTATGATGGATTTTGGGAGCGTGGGCTAAATATTTGGGATATTGCAGGGGGGCTTATTCTTGCACGCGAAGCGGGGGCTCTTATCGAGGGTATAGCGAAAGGCACCAAACCTGAAGAAACCAATGATGTCTTGTGCTCAACCGAGGTTCAGTTTGAACAGTTTGCAAAACTCATTCGCTCATCGTGAGGGTTTTGCATCAGATGGGTGATTTATGCCGTCCACCCAAGGAATTTCGCCAAGTTGACGTGGATTGATGCCTTCAAGAATAGCTACATTTACACCAAATTCGTTTGGGTTGGAGCGTCTTTGGTGATGGGTATAAATCCCGGAGGTTTTGCAAAAGTGATGCTTGGCCGTTTTGGTGCCCCATTGATACAGGGTCAAGTTGCCGATGCCTTTGACAATTTTTACGCCATCTATTGGCGCTGAAATCGCAATTGCACCCCGCCGCGCGCAAAAGCTGCAGTCGCATCGGTGAGCTTTTTCAAACCCTTCAGCCAAAGTGACATCCAATTCTACAGCGCGGCAATGACATGCGGCTTTCATTTTCGTCTCCTACGAATTTTGGGAATATTTGAAGTTTGAATACGATAGTAGGCTTCTGGATGCGGAGGAAGCCCAAGATTTTTCGACCAAAAGCTGGAACCGCCCAATCTTTTCAAAAGTGGAAGGCATAATGCGATACCTGCTAGGAATCCACCTATATGGGCCCAGTAAGCGACGCCCCCTATATCCGATGGGGTAGAAACTCCGTTAAAGAATTGCAAAGCGAACCAAATGCTAAGGATGATCCAAGCAGGCAGTGAGAATATTCTAAAAAATATTATGAAAATGAAAAGCACATCTACTTTTGCCTTTGGGTATAAAAGTAAATACCCCCCCATGACACCTGCAACCGCCCCAGAGGCGCCTACGACAGGGATATCTGAGTAGGGGGCTGACATCACCTGAACAAGGCCGGCAGAAATGGCACACAGCAGGTAAAATCCCAAAAACTTAACATGACCCATTTCATCTTCAAGATTGTCACCGTAAATGTGCAAGAACAGCATGTTGCCACCTAGATGCCAAATGCCGCCATGCAAAAAAGCGGAACTGAGCAGGGTTTCGTATCCCTCTCCATCTCCAAGCTGGGCAGGGATTAGGGCCCAGTTTGCATAAATTTCGGACATAACGCGGTAATTACTTAAATCCCCCCAATAGCCAAAGAAAATAAGGCAATTTAGGACGATCAGTGCATAAGTGACAAAGGGCGTTTTGCCGGACGGATTATGGTCGCGAAATGGAAACATTACCCTTAACTGGGGTTATTGCGCCCCAAGGTCAAGATAGTCCACTTAAAAGTTCGGCATTCCCGCCTGCGGCAGTTGTATCTATGCAAATGTGCCGCTCGCTGAGGGCATGGGCCGTGTCTGGTTGGCTTGTGATCAGCGGAACAATGGGGCCGGCTCGTTTGGCCAGTGCCTGCGAGTAACTGCGTGCTCTTTTGTGATCTCCCCACCAAATTACACCGCCAATTGGTGGTAAAATTATTAGGTCAGCCGGCGTAATGCCCCCATCGACTGGTACCGCGTGCCCGCCCAGGTTGCGAATCTGAAGCACCTGTTGATCGCAGGCATGTTGGCCAGGTCCAAGGCATAAAATAGGCGCTTTTGGGTGCAAGGACAGTTGGTTGCTTTCACCTGTAGGACCAGGCAACGTAATTGGCGGGTTTGGTTCGGTGGTTTGGATGTCTAAAAGGGTCCTAGCCAGTTTTTCGATAGGCATATCATCGGGCCAGTGACTTTTTACTGTACATGAAGCTGCGCTGCTGAAGCGTGAAAGATAGTGCGGGCCGCCTGCCTTTGGACCAGTGCCGGATAGCCCCTCACCGCCAAATGGCTGGCTGCCTACAATTGCGCCGATTTGGTTTCGATTGACATAGATATTTCCAACCTTAATCCTGTCTTTAATAAACTGCACGCGATCATCTATTCTTGTTTGCAGACCAAAAGTCAGCCCATAACCTGTCGCATTTATATTTTCTATAATCTCAGGAAGTTGATGCTGCGCAAAGCGCGCAATATGAAGAACTGGTCCAAATACTTCGTGAGTAAGGTCTTCAATTCCATTAACCTCAATAAGAGCCGGCGCAACAAAAGTACCGATTTTTGGTACCTCCAACAGGCACTTAATGCGATCTTCTTGTCGAGCGGTTTCTATATAGTCTGAAATTGTAGCTTGAGCGTTCTGATCAATAACTGGCCCAACATCAGTTTCCAACAACCAAGGATCGCCTACCCGAAGCTCTTTCATGGCGCCAATAAGCATTTGAGTGAAGTTATCTGCAATGTCCTCTTGAACATAAAGACATCGCAATGCGCTGCACCTCTGCCCAGCAGATTGAAATGCACTTTCGATGACAGATTTAACCGCATGCTCGAGCAAGGCGGTACTGTCGATGATCATTGCATTGAGCCCACCCGTTTCAGCAATCAAAGGTGCACCGGGTGTCAGGTTATGTGCCATGGCCGCGCGAATACTTAACGCTGTTTTGGTTGATCCGGTGAAAGCCACGCCACTGATCCTCGGGTCGGAGCAAAGCATTGCTCCTACCGTCCCGTCGCCAGGTAAAAGTTGCAGTGCAGTTTTAGGTACTCCTGCTTGATGCAATAAATCTACCAGATAGGCTGCAATGAGAGGGGTTTGTTCGGCTGATTTGGCAAGAACTGCATTGCCTGCTGACAATGCAGCTGCGATTTGGCCTGTAAAGATTGCCAGTGGAAAATTCCATGGAGATATACATGTAAATATTCCTACGGGCGACCCCTTTGGGGTTCGGGCTGCGTAGTAACGCAAAAAATCAATACCTTCGCGTAATTCGGCTAAAGCATCTGCCAATGTCTTTCCAGATTCGCGGCATAGGAGAGAAAAAATTTCTCCAAAATGAGCCTCGTAAAGATTGGCAGCTCGGTTTAGAGTAATTGCTCGATCTGCTGCTGTGGAAACCCAAGCTTTAGCGGTTTCAATAGCTTTTTTACACTGCTCAGGAGTGGTGTTTTGAACATGCCCCACAGGGTCATTGACTTTGCTTGGGTTGTAAATTAACCTTTTATTATCATTATCTTGAGCCTTTATTGTAGAGGATTGACCAGCTGTCCAACAGGTATCTTTATAAAGGTTTCGTGTCGTTAGAACTTGTGAAAGCTGCGTTTCATCAGTGAGGTCAATTCCAAGTGCGTTTTTGCGTTCAGGAGCAAATAGTTGGGAGCCTGTTTTAATCGTTTTGTTTAACTCAGAGATATCAGAAAATGGATCACGTGAAACAACCTCAGGTGTTATATTTAAGTCAACGATTTGATTGACAAAACTGCTGTTGGCTCCATTTTCAAGAAGTCGTCTGACTAGGTAGGCAAGCAAATCTTGGTGCGCCCCAACCGGAGCGTAAATGCGGCAGCCTCTTCCGCGGCTTGAATGAACAATTTCGTGTAATGCCTCACCCATTCCATGCAAGCGCTGGAATTCAAAGTCGGAATCTTCATTTGCCAATTCAAGGACTGTAGCTATTGTATGTGCATTGTGAGTGGCAAATTGCGAGTATATCCGATCCCCCATTGAAAGTAGTTTACGCGCATTCGCAATATAAGAAACATCAGTTGCGGCTTTTTTTGTGAAAATCGGAAAATCCGATAAGCCTGCAACTTGTGCGCGCTTGATCTCAGTGTCCCAATAGGCACCTTTCACAAGCCGGACCATGATTTTGCGATCAAACCGCTGAGCCATATCATAAAGAAAATCGACCACAAAGCTGGCACGTTTACTGTAGGCTTGCACAACCACACCAAACCCATCCCATCCCCTAAGAGCCGGATTTTGTAAAACGGCTTCGATTACATCAAGCGACAAGCTGAGGCGATCGCACTCTTCTGCATCGATTGTAAGAGCCATGTTGGCTGACTTCGCCAGTTGGGCTAAAGCATCCAACCGCGGCACTAATTCGTTCATAACGCGATCGCGTTGAGTTAGTTCATATCGTGGATGCATCGCAGACAGCTTTACTGAGACCCCAGGGTTTTTTCGAACATCTTCATTCACACAGTCGTATGCAATGGATGCGATTGCGCGGGAATAGGCCAAATGATACCGAGTAGCGTCTTCGTTTGTATATGCGGCCTCACCGAGCATATCATAGGAATATGTATAGCCCTTTTCTTGCAGGGGTTTGGCACGCTTCATTGCCGTTATTATGGTTTCCCCCAGTACAAATTGACGGCCCATTTCTTTAATCGCGCGTCCAACAGCCGTGCGGATCACGGGTTCACCCATGCGTTTTAGTAAGCCACGCAGTTGGCCTGCGATACTTTTTTGATCATCCGTAAGAACTTTTCCCGTTAGCATTAGAGCCCAAGTTGAGGCATTGACCAACGACGATGTTGAGTGTCCCATATGTTTGCCCCAATTGGATGGCGCAATTTTATCTTCAATCAAAGTATCAATGGTTACTGCATCAGGTACGCGTAGCAAAGCCTCTGCAAGGCACATCAGGGCAACGCCTTCTTTGGTTGAAAGTCCATATTGGGCGAGAAAAACTTCCATTAAGCCCGGTTGGTCAAAGGCTCTTATTTGCTTCACCAACTGGACTGCTAGGTTGCTGATCCTATCACGTATGATTGTATCCAAGTTGGCTACACCAATAAGGTGATCGAGTACTGCCTGTTCAGGGGCATAGCTGTGGTCATCAACCAACTGACGCGGGTTTTGCGAGTTAAAATCGGTCATAATCTACTCCGTCTATAAAGCTGGTATAATCCTATTTTAACGGGAAATTAGTCTTGAATAAGGTGATTTTATATGCAATTAGCCTTTAATGTATCAGATAGACAGAGAAAATGAGCATTCTGCAGAAGACCGGTTTGATCGTGCGATTCTAACAGCTCTGGCTGAAGACGGCCGCATGACTGTAACAGATTTAGCCAAGCGGATCGGCCTTTCCAAGTCGCCGACCCAAGCGCGACTAAAACGGCTTGAGAATGAAGGCGTCATTTTGGGTTATAGGGCGTTGATTGATCCAATTCGGATGGGACTAGACCATGTCGCCTTTGTTGAGGTGCGACTAACAGATACTCGAGAAAAGGCTCTAGATGCGTTTAACCAAGCTGTTGCGCGTATTCCTGAAATAGAGCAAGCACATTTAATTGCTGGAAATTTTGACTATCTAATGAAAATCCGTACCAAGAGTATGAAAGATTATCGCCAGGTTTTAGCCGAAAAGATATCAACCTTGCCTCATGTTGCGAGTACTTCGACTTATGTGGCGATGCAGGCGGTTAAAGAAAACGGTTATTTGGACTTGACATAGAGCAAGTAGTTTCTTCGCTCAAGGCGCTAGATAATTGTTGCACTGTGTACTTTTTGCAAGCTTATAATTTAAACTTGGTTAGCTAAGTTGCAAAGTTCGTGTATTAGACGCCTTTACACTTCTGCCAATCTTAGTATGTTCGCGCCACCTGGCCCACGTGGTGGAATGGTAGACACAAGAGACTTAAAATCTCTGGGCTTAGTAGGCCGTGCCGGTTCGAGTCCGGCCGTGGGTACCAGGTTTTTGCTAATTTTGCCTTTAAACTAAAGCATACAAGGGTTAGCCTTACAAAAAGGGAACTCAAATTGGGTCAAAAAGGAACTCAATAGGGTCAAAAACAGGCGAACTACCATGCAAGACGAAGATGATGATTTCGGTGTAACCAGCGAGGACACTGAGATTCTAAATCTACCCCTATATACCGAGCGCAAAGCAGATGGCATCTATCGCTACCGCAGAAGAGTGCCAAAAGCCTTACGTGGCCAGCTTGGTAAAGGATATCTTTACCGCAACCTTGGGCGGACCAAACAAGAGGTTGTTGGCAAATGGCCTGCTGCTCACGCTGAGATTGAACAGGTTCTTGAAGCTGCCCTGGAAGGTCAAAGCAAAGCCCAAGAGCTCATTCGGAAAAAAGACCATCGGGCAACAATCCTTCATCTGGTGACACAGGAGTATGGCACAGAGGCAGCGCAGCGACTTGAGGTGGGGGCGGTTGATGATACCCTTGAATTTGCGCTTATGGATCTTGCCGATAAGCTAGATGGCCAATACCCAAAGAAGACACTGGCCCTGCTTCATGGAGCGGTTCTTCCAAAGAGGTCCGATAGCTTTGCAGATGTTTTGGATGGTTACGTTGAGTTTAAGCAGACCGGATATTCAGCAACGGACCACAGGCTTAAAGTACGTGTTGCAAAATGTAAGAACGATTTGATTGAGGCGCTGGGCGAATACAAGGTGAGCAAGCAGCCTATTCAAAACATTACGCGGCAGGATGCGAATGCTTACAGAGATAACCTGGCCAAAAGAATGTCTCCCAACTCGGTTGCCAGATACAAGAACACTCTGAATGCTGCATATAACTGGTACATCAAAGAGAACGGGCTTGAGGCAACCAGTCCCTTCGCTGGACTGCTCATTAAAGGGGTGTCTAGCCCCCTAAATTCACCCATTGATTTTTGGTTTCTCTAATAAGGTTTCTGGTAC
>CBFHXE010000043.1:0-22323 GCA_965659715.1 uncultured Paracoccaceae bacterium
CGCTTGTTACCATAGGATTAACGGGATTGCACTTGCAGACAGTTTTAGGCGCTCATTCCGGCACGATTCAGCGCACAATGTGACCAAAGTTCATCCATTGCCTTAACAAGATGATCAATTTCTTTTGGCCCATGTACGGGTGAGGGGGTGAACCTTAACCTTTCCGTACCGCGAGGCACTGTGGGAAAATTTATGGGTTGGACATAAATTCCGAAGTTGCTAAGCAACATGTCTGAGAGCTTTTTGGTATGAACTGGGTTACCTACAATGACCGGAACTATGTGACTTTGGTGATCAATTATTGGAAGACCAAGCCCTTTCAGCCGTAGTTTTAATATTTTTGCTTGTGTTTGATGCAACTCACGGAGCTTTGAATTAGATTTAAGATGTGAAACCGAAGCAATTGCACCTGCGGCGATCGGGGGTGGTAAAGAAGTGGTGAAAATAAAACCGGGTGCATAGGATCGTATAGCATCGCATAATTTTGAACTAGCAGCGATATAGCCCCCCATTGTTCCATACGCTTTTGCTAATGTTCCATTGATAATATCTATACGATGCATGAGCCCGTCTCGCTCTGCCACGCCCGCTCCGCGTGCACCATACATTCCCACGGCATGAACTTCATCTATGTACGTCAACGCCCCAAACTCTTCGGCCAGATCGCAAATTTCACGAATAGGAGCAAAGTCTCCGTCCATTGAATAGATCGATTCAAAGGCTATGAGTTTTGGTAATTTAGAGTCATCCATAGACATTAACTCTCGAAGATGGTCGAGATCGTTGTGTCGGAAAATTCGTTTCGCGCCACCGTTGCGCCTTATGCCTTCAATCATTGAGGCATGATTGAGTTCATCGGAATATGTAATCAAACCAGGGAATAATTTTGGCAGAGTGCTTAGCGTTGAATCATTGGCGATGTAGGCGCTTGTGAACAGCAATGCGCTTTCTTTTGAGTGCAAATCAGCGAGTTCAAATTCCAATTCTTTATGAAATCGTGTTGTGCCAGAAATATTTCGAGTTCCCCCAGAGCCAGCACCAGTGGAGTCAAGTGCTTCGTGCATTGCATTTATCACGACTGGATTTTGACCCATGCCAAGGTAGTCGTTTCCGCACCACACTGTAACCGGTCTTTTAGTCCCGTCGGAGCATTGCCAAACTGCGTTTGGGAAATTACCGCGTTCTCGCTCTATGTCTATGAATGTGCGATAACGCCCTTCCTCGTGCAAACGGTTTATTGCGTGCTCAAGGTCATCTTCATAGCTCTTTAGTCGATCTTGCATAGTTTATACTTATCTGCTTTTTCCCGGTTACCCAAGTGCAAACCAACTTTCGGGTAGTGCCAAAGATTTTAAGTTTCTCTTGTTTACGTATCAACCACAACTGGACACCTTGGCGATGAACGCTAAAGTGTCTGTAAATGTTATATAGCAGGAGAAATATATGTCGCTAGCCCCTGTTCTTGCGCAGATTGACGCAGATTTAGACGAATCTATTGCACGCCTTTTCCATTTGCTGCGAATTCGCTCTATTTCCACGGATCCTGTTTACAAAGAAGAATGTGAAAAAGCTGCTAACTGGCTTGTTAATCAACTTACTTTATTGGGTGCTGATGCAAAAAAATGCGACACACCTGGACACCCAATGGTGTTGGGAGAGGCTTTTCCAGCAAGCGCGGCCGGAAAACCTCATGTACTTTTTTATGGGCATTATGATGTTCAACCGGTTGACCCTATTGATTTATGGGATCGTGAGCCTTTTGACCCTGCTATAGAAGTCACCGACAGGGGCAAAGTTATTCGTGCTCGCGGTGCAGCGGATGATAAGGGCCAGCTTATGACTTTTATCGAAGCCTGCCGCGCGTGGAAATCTGTGCATGGTGACTTTCCGTGTCGAATCACCTTCTTTTTTGAAGGTGAAGAAGAAAGTGGGTCACCCAGCCTTGTGCCATTTATGAAGGACCATAAAGAAGAGCTTACAAGTGATGTGGTTTTAATCTGCGATACAGGATTGTTTCAAAGTAAAACTCCTGCAATTGTAACAAGATTGCGCGGTCTATTAGGGGAAGAAATTAGCATTACAGGTCCGGATAAGGATCTGCACTCTGGTATGTACGGAGGCCCTGCAATAAATCCTGTTCGAGTATTAAGCAAAGTTTTGGCAAATTTGCATGATTCTGATGGCCGAATTACAGTTCCGGATTTTTATGACGGTGTGCCCGAATTGCCTGCTGATATTAGCGCTCAATGGGCATCGTTAAATTTTGACCACGAGAGCTTTCTTGGCGATGTGGGTTTAAGTGTGCCGGCAGGAGAAGAGGGTTATACACCACTTGAAATGATATGGTCTCGACCGACCTGTGAAATAAATGGGATGATTGGTGGTTACACAGGAGAGGGGTTCAAAACGGTTTTACCCAGCACAGCCAGTGCTAAGGTAAGTTTTCGTTTGGTAGGAGATCAAGATCCGCATAAAATTAGGGCCAGTTTTCGTGAATATATTCGGTCTATGGTGCCTGAGGATTGCAAAATAGAATTTAAAGGGCACGGTGCTTCGCAAGGGTCTGTTATGTCAACGCAAGCTCCTGAATTTGAAGCTGCGCGCAAAGCTTTGAGTGAGGAATGGCCTAATGATGCAGCATTTGTTGGATGTGGAGGATCTATTCCAATCGCAGGCCATTTCCAAAACATCACTGGTGTTACCCCCATGCTCATTGGATTTGGTAAAGATGATGATCAACTGCATTCTCCTAATGAAAAATATGATTTGGAAAGCTTCCACAAAGGGATGCGCAGCTGGGCCCGCGTGCTTGCAGAGTTAACGAAATAATTACCTTAAACGGTGTGAGTAAAGTCAGAGCTTTTTTGGCTAAGAAGGTGGTAAAAAATTATTTTTGAAGGTTTCAAGAAAGCCACAGTCCACGTCAACGGGGTGGACATCTTTTGCCGTATTGGTGGGCAGGGGGATCCTGTTCTGCTTCTGCATGGGTTTCCCCAAACCCATGTGATGTGGGCTGAAATTGCGGGATTTTTGGCAGAGAGTTTTACTGTGGTATGTGCCGACTTACGAGGTTACGGAGCATCTAGTAAGCCGCGCGGTGTCAAGAATTACTCTTTTAGGAAAATGGGCAAAGACCAAGTAGCTTTAATGCACTATCTGGGTTTTGATGCATTTCATCTGGTCGGGCACGATCGCGGAGGCCGTGTCGCTCATCGAATATCTTTAGATTTTTTGGCAAATGTTAAAAGCTTAACGCTTATGGATATAGTGCCAACACATCTTTTGCTGGATCAGATTAATAAAGAGGTGGCACGTGCTTATTACCACTGGCTTTTTTTGGCGCAGCCATACCCATTTCCTGAAACTCTTATTTCATCCGATCCCGACTATTTTTACGAAAGCTGTTTGCTGGGGTGGGGAAGTGCGAAATTAAGTGATTTCCCAATTGAACATCTTACGGAATATCGAAAATCATGGCGAAATGCCGAAACCGTAAGGGCAATGTGTGACGACTATCGTGCTGCTATAGATTTTGACTTCAATCTTGACGCGATAGATTTAAGCCGCAGGCTTGATCTGCCTTCTCTAATCATGTGGGGTCAAGATGGCGCTATGGATCGTGCCTACGACATGAGCACAGTCTGGAACGATCGGCTGTCGAACCTGCAAACCAAGGCGATGCCAGGCGGACATTTTTTCCCAGAAATTTCTTCTGAAATGACAGCTGAGGTTCTAAATTCCTTTTTGAAATCGCTTGAATGATGCTTGACGCCAAACATCTGAAAAACGGAAAGAATGTCGTTTAGCACAAAGTTAGCGCCGCTTGTCAGTAACCATTTTAAGAAGAGCATCTGCTGGCACAAATCCGCGTAGCATTTCATCTTGTAAAACAAATGTAGGAGTTCCTGTAATTTCCATAATCTGCCCCAAAGCACGGTTTTGCTGGATAACCGCGATCACGGAGTTGGTATTCATATGATCCAAAATACTGTCTTTGTCTAAATTAAGTGCTGTTGCAATGCGGCCTAGCGCGCTTGACGTCGTATTACCTTTGAATGATATTAAAATATCATGCGCAGCTTTATAAACTTCGTTTCCATAAAGCTGTTGAACTGCGATTGCAAATTGAGCTGATGTAATTGATGGCTCTCCGAGGATTGGAAATTCTTTTATTATAAGTTTTATATTTCCGTCTCTTGCGAGTAATTCCTCAACTTCGCTATGGGCCTTTCGGCAATATCCACACTTGTAATCTACAAACTCGACCAGTGTAATATCACCTTCTGGATTGCCGCCAACATAAGAATACCCGTCACTAAAAATTTCTGCACTATTGTTTCTAACAAGTTCAAGATCACGTTGGGTTTCTGTTTGGGCTTGTTTTTGTTGTAAAATATCGACGGCTTCATAGATGACCTCTGGGTTGTCTAATAGATATGCTCGTATTTCAGCACGAAAGGCGGCTCGTTGATCCCCGGTCATTTTGCTTACATCAAAGGCAACGGCCATTTGAGTGTAAAATAGAAGACATAAAATACTGGCAAAGGCGGTCTTAAACTGTTTCATGATTTTCCCAGAGTGGTTTTAACTTTAATTCGGTTGGTCTGCTTTTAGGATGTCTTGTGCTCTTTGCCATGGAGGAGAGCCTTGTGGCAAGAGAGCTTCAGCTTTTTTAGCGTGACGCTGTGCATCCTTCAGGTTGCCTTTAAGAGCAAATCGCTCAGCTGTGATCAAAGAAGCCATTCCTTGATTTTCTAACTTTGCATAAACCAAGGCCAAATCATGTAAAAGGGTTATGTTTTTGAAATCCATATCGCGGGCTTTTTTAAGCGGTTGCAAAGCACTTTTAGTTTTGCCCGCTGCTAATAATGCACGCCCTTGCCCAGCCAATATCAGCGCTTGATCCGGTGCCATAGACACAGCTTTTGCATATGCGTCGGCTGCCTGAGAAAACTGTTTGTTTTGCATCAAGAGCTCTGCCTTTAAATCTTGAAGGAACGGATCAGTAGGGCGGATTTTCTGAGCTTTTTCAATGGCGTTCAGCGCTTGGGTAAGCTTGCCACGACGTGAAAAAGCAATTGCACGTTGCATCAAAGCAATATCTTCTGAAACAGCAGCTTCAGAGACGGAAAGTATGCGGTCAGGATCTTGTGAAAATGCAGAGATTTTTGCAACAGCACGGGCGTGCCAATAGTGTGTGTTGGGGTCGGGGGCTGATGGTTTCTGAACCCGAACTTGGGCTTTTGCTGACCTTAATCGATCGCGAGATAAAGGATGAGTTCTGGCATAGGGGTCTTGTCTATTGGATGCGAGATATTCTTGCCCTGAAAGGTGATCAAGCACTTGCAAGGCTCCTTTTGGATCAATTCCCAATTTTGAAAAATACAGAAGGGCGGTTTGGTCGGCTGCAATTTCTTCGCTCTGCGTATGAGAGTTAAAAGCTCGCTGAGCACTGTTTAACATTCCAATTGCCAATCCCGCCCCTAAGCCTGGGTTTTTATTTGCCTGGCCTGTCGCTAAAGCTAAGGCTAATCCAAACTGGGCTGCATTCCGCGTTGCCTGCATATTTTGTTTGCGGCGGGAAAGATGCCCGTTAGCAATATGGGCGACTTCATGGGCAATAACCGATTGCAACATTTCAGCGGAGTGCATTTTCAAAACCAAACCCGAGTTTAAAAAAATATGATGTCTGTCAATCACAAAGGCGTTGAAAGAAGCGTCATCGATTAACATCACTTTGACTTGGTCGGGTCTTAGTCCTGCGACTTGTAAAATTGGGCGTGCAAGTTCAGAAAATGCGTGCTCGATATCCGCATCTCGCAACAAATTTGTTGCCAAGGCGGGCAGCGTGGTTGTGAAAACTGTGATTAGGATTAAAAAAGTTTTGATCATTTGTATTGACGCTGCCGTTAATTCCTTAAAGAACCTGTTTATTAGACCACTGTGGGATTTGTTTATGAAAAACTCAAGTCGTGGGGCAATTGATCCCTTTATTGTGATGGATGTAATGGAAAAAGCTCGGCAAGCCGAGCAGAGTGGCCGTAGCATTATCCATATGGAAGTTGGGCAACCTGGAACGCCTGCGCCGCAAGGGGCGTTGAATAGCTTAAAAACCGAATTATCACAGGACCCTATGGGATATACTGTGGCGATGGGTCTTCCCGAATTGCGTCAAAAAATAGCCCATCTTTATGCAGAATGGTACAACTTAGACCTCAACCCAAATCGTGTTGTGATCACTCCGGGTTCGTCTGGGGCGTTCATCCTAGCATTTACCGCTTTGTTTGATGCAGGTGACCGTGTGGGTATTGGTGCGCCCGGATATCCCAGCTACCGACAAATTCTAAAAGCCCTTGATCTTGTGCCCGTGGATATTGAAACCCAAATGGCCAACCGGTTTCAACCGATTGCCCAAGATGTTTCTGATAACGATCTTTCAGGTTTTCTAGTTGCATCACCGGCCAATCCAACAGGGACCATGCTGGATCGAGAGGCTCTTAGCTCATTGATCAACGCAACCTCTGATTGCGGGGTCTCATTTATCAGCGATGAAATTTATCATGGTTTGGAATATGAAGCCAAAGCCGTCAGTGCGCTTGAAATTACGGATGACTGTTTTGTGATCAATTCGTTTTCCAAATATTTTTCAATGACCGGTTGGCGTGTCGGATGGATGATCGTTCCAGAAAATAATATTAGGCAGGTTGAAAGGTTGGCGCAAAATTTATTTATCTGCGCTCCGCATGTTAGCCAAGTTGCCGCGTTGGCGGCTATGGACTGCAAAGACGAATTGGCCCAAAATATTAAAGTTTATGAGCAAAACCGCAAACTCATGCTCGAAGGCCTGCCCAAAGCAGGCTTTGATAAAATTTCTCCTCCGGATGGCGCCTTTTACATCTATGCGGATATCAGCCGGTTTTCTCAAGACAGTCTTGGGTTTGCGCGTGAACTTCTTGATGTCGCAGGGGTTGCTGTTACGCCCGGTTTGGATTTTGATCCAAAGCGTGGATCCGCGATGCTACGATTTTCTTACGCCCGAAGCACTGATGACATTCGCGAAGGGTTGCACCGACTTGAAAATTACATGCGACAACGTGGCTTTATCGAGTAAAAGAAAAATATGCGACTTTTAATCTGGCATGTATTGGCGTTGAACTTTCTTGTGATGTTTTTTGCTATCGGCCCTGCTTCTTCATCAGAGACACAGTCTGCCTTGGCACGGTTGGATGCGCAAAACTCATTCGTTAAAGATGCTTTATGGGGGCAGGTGCAACTGCAGCTTTCCTTATCACAAGGCGTACCCTATCGGGTCTATACTGTAACAGAGCCTAATCGTGTTGTGCTAGAGTTCAATGGAGCCACCATCGATAATTCAGAAGTGGCTAAAGTCAACCAAAGTGATAAAATTGATTCAATTGAGGCAACGGTTTCGGCGGCAGGTTGGTCTCAGTTAATTTTGAATATTAATCAATCACTTATAGTGAAATCTGTCGAAATTCAGGTACCTGACGATGGTTCAAATGCCTTACTTAGCTTGATTTTGGCGCCAGTGACTCAAAAGGAATTTGAGGCAAGTTCTAAACCGATGGAGTTGGAAAAGGCAGCACCAATTTCCCGATCTGCCAAGCCAGTAGTCAAACAACCCCAAAGCAAAAAGTTACGGGTTGTAATTGATCCAGGCCATGGTGGCAGGGACCCCGGAGCGCAAATCCAAGGGATCGAAGAGGCTGACCTGATGTTGAGCTTGGCGCGAGACATAAAGGAAAGCCTGCTGCGAAACGACAGTATCGAAGTAACACTTACACGCTTAGACGATATTTTCGTGTCTCTCGAAGAGCGTGTTAGATTGGCAAACTCAGCCCAGGCGGATATTTTTATATCATTACATGCCGACGCTGTGACCGAGGGCGTTGCGCGCGGTGCCACAGTTTATACCCTTTCAGAGGAAGCGACCGATAAAGCCAGCGCAGCCTTGGTGGCCCGTCACGGTCATGATCAATTAATTTCTGGGCTGGATCTAACTGGAACAGATGGCGCGGTGACGGATGTGTTAATAGACCTTGCGCGTTTGGATAATGGGCCGCGGTCTAAAGATTTGGCTTTGTCCGTGGTTGCCGGGCTCAAAGAAACACTTGGTCAGGTCAATGCTAAACCTTATCGAGAGGCTGGCTTTTCCGTTCTCAAAGCAGCAGATATTCCGTCGATTTTAATTGAGGCGGGATTTATGTCGACCAAGACCGAGTTGCAAAATTTGCAAGATGAAACTTGGCGAAAACAGTTCGCGGAAGGTGTGCGAATTGGTGTTTTGAATTGGTTGGTCAAGGATGAAACCAGCAGGGCCCTAAGGAGGCAATAGTTGGACATGTTTAGCCGATAGCAAAGCTTCCTTTTTGACGCTGGTTAAAACCGCGCGTATATGGAAGGCGCAAATGTAATAGGAGCGGGATTTGCTCAGAAGCATATTATCCCTTTTGGGCGGTTTGTTCACCTTTATCACCATGGGGTTTTTTGGTGGTGCCTTAACCATTGGCGCGGTATTTTGGATGTATGGCCGTGATTTACCTTCGCATGCTTCGTTAGCCCAATATAAACCTCCTACGATTAGCAGAATTTACTCTGGCGAAGGCAAACTGATAGATGAATTTGCACGCGAACGCCGGTTGTTCACTGCTGCCGAAGATATCCCGCTGAGCATAAAGCAAGCCTTTATTTCCGCGGAAGACAAAAATTTCTATTCCCATCCTGGATATGATTTGCGCGGAATTATCGCTGCCGCTGTCGATGCCGCACGTTCAAGAGGGCGTAATGTACGCGGCGCCTCTACCATTACACAGCAAGTGATGAAGAATTTCTTACTAGATGGTTCGAGGCGCGCTGAGCGAAAGATTAAAGAAATTATCCTTGCCACGCGGATAGAACGGACTTTGGAAAAGGAGAAAATCCTTGAACTCTATTTGAATGAGATTTTTCTGGGGCAAAATTCTTTTGGGGTCACGGCCGCAGCACAAACATATTTTAATAAGACCCTTGGTGAATTGGCACCACATGAGGCTGCATTTTTAGCCTCGCTGCCAAAAGCTCCATCAGATTTTCACCCGGTAAGACGCAAAGAACGCCTTTTACAGCGCCGTAATTATGTTCTTCGGGAAATGTGGCAAAACGGATATCTAGATGAGGACAGCTTTCTGAGTGAAAAAGAGCAACCTTTGAAGTCTGTGCAAAACGGAGATTTTGCAAGCTTTAAGGCCGCCCTTCCACCGCGTGATTACTTTACAGATGAAATTCGCCGGCAACTCAGTCGTGACTTCGGAGAAGAAGAGTTTTTTACTGGTGGGATGACCGTGCGCGCAACGGTTGATCCAGAAATGCAAGCCAGAGCCGCGCTTGCCTTGCAGAGATCACTGGAAAAGTATGATCGAGACCAAGGTATTTGGCGCGGCACGGGGCTTTCTCTGGATACAGACCTTTTGCAGAACGAAGAAAGTTGGCGGGATGCTTTGTCCGCTCTTTCACTCCCGCGGCGCATTAGGCTTGATGGACAATGGTATCCTGCTGTTGTTCTTCGGCTTGGAACCAAATCTGCGCGCATTGGAATTGAGGGCGTAGAGGATGACGAAGATGGTCACTGGATCCCTTCTCGGGATGTGCAATGGGCATCGAAAGCCCGTGAAGATAATAAGCTAGGACCCAAAGCAAAAGTGGCGAGTGATCTACTAAGCCTTGGCGATGTGGTGCTTGTAAGGGCCCTTTATACTGAAGAAGGTCAATTTGATCGTTGGTCTTTGCGGCAAGTCAGCCAAGTTCAGGGCGCCTTTATGGCGATGGATGTGAACACCGGCCGGGTAATTGCCATTCAGGGCGGTTTTTCTTATGAAGATTCGGTCTACAACCGGGCGACGCAGGCCGACCGCCAACCAGGGTCAAGCTTTAAGCCTTTCGTTTATGCCTCTGCTTTGGATAGCGGGTACACACCAGCGGCCATTGTGATAGATGCGCCCATCGAAATTGATACACCCCAAGGTCTTTGGACACCCAAAAATTCCTCTAGTAAATTCTACGGTGCCACTCCATTGCGCACTGGAATTGAACGCTCAAGAAATTTAATGACAATCCGTCTAGCGCGTGAAATCGGGATGGAAATCATTGGTGAGTATGCCGAAAAATTTGGTGTATACGATAACATGAGACCGTTTTTGGCCAATTCTCTGGGCGCTGAAGAAACAACGCTCTACCGCATGGTTGCCGCTTATGCAATGTTTGCCAACGGGGGGGAACGGGTCGAGCCAACTATGGTTGATAGGGTCCAAGACCGCTTTGGAAAAACCGTGTATCGTCACGACCCTCGCAATTGCTTCGAATGTGAATATGACAGTTTACCGCTCGGACGTGCCCCAGTGATCGTGTCCAACCGAGAACGGGTAATGGATGCATTTACGGCCTATCAATTAACATCAATGATGCAGGGTGTCGTAGACCGTGGAACTGCAAAATGGACGGTGAACTTACCGGTGCCGACGGCGGGTAAGACGGGCACGACGAATGAAGCAAAAGATGTTTGGTTTGTTGGCTTTACAAGCAACATTGCAGCTGGATGTTATATTGGACATGATTTGCCCAAACCATTGGGGAAAGGGTCTTCTGGTGGTGGTATGTGTGGGCCTGTATTCAATGAATTTATGGAATTTGCCACGCAGAAATTTGGTGGTGGGGATTTCAAAGTTCCCGAGGGCGGACAGTTTATAAATATTGACCGATTTACAGGATCTCGGCTTCCCGAGGATGCCGAAGGTGATAATGTTGTTGCCGAGTATTTTCGTGATGGTCAGGAACCTGTTTTTGGCGTTGCATACGATGGCGGATTTGTGATGGGCAGTAATTTTGATATTATCGATCCAGAAGAAGCAATTGCTCGCGAAGTAACAACATCTTCCGGACAAAAGACAATTGTTGGGCCAAAGGCCAGCGTTGGAAGTCTTAGTTCTGGTGGTCTGTATTGAGCCCATGTGGCTAAAGCTACTGTGTAAGCTGTGATTTTTGCTCGATCATGATGCCATTTAAATATAACGATATTTTGCAAAAGATTGAAAAAATTCGATCCTATAACTCAACATCAGCGGTCAAGCCAAGTTGGGTATGATTGCATCTATGCAAGAGTGCCATGCTGGCTTGCCACGCCACTATGGCTCATATATGACCGCTCCAATAGCTTTTAATAGGAACCGAAATGCGCGCCGATATTCAAAATATTGTCAATGAGATCAACAAATCACTGGCTCTTTTACGGCAGCGCATGGATTGGGAAAGCGTTTCCCATAGATTAGAAGAGTTCAATGCCCGTGTTGAAGACCCCGATCTTTGGAATGATCCTGAAAAGGCACAAAAGCTGATGCGCGAACGACAGTCTTTGGTTGACGCAGTGGCTGTTCATGACGGCATTCAGCAAGAGCTGACCGATCATATCGAATTGATCGAACTTGGCGAAATGGAAGACGACAATGAGGTGATCGACGAAGCAGAACAGGCTCTGTCTGTATTGGTCAAAAAAGCTGCTGCAAAAGAGCTCGAGGCGCTGCTGAACGGCGAAGCTGATGCCAATGATACCTTTCTTGAAGTGCACTCTGGCGCAGGGGGCACCGAAAGCTGTGACTGGGCTTCGATGCTTGCGCGGATGTATATGCGGTGGGCCGAAAAATCTGGTTATAAGGTTGAGATGCAATCTGAAACTCCCGGTGAGGAAGCAGGCATTAAATCAGTGACTTATAAGATCAGTGGGCATAATGCTTATGGCTGGTTAAAATCAGAAAGCGGGGTGCATCGGTTGGTCCGAATCTCACCCTTCGACAGCGCTGCCAAACGGCACACGTCTTTTTGCTCGGTTTGGGTCTATCCAGAGGTGGACGACAATATCGAGATCGAGGTTAATCCTGCGGATATCCGTATCGATACCTACCGTTCTTCAGGCGCTGGAGGGCAGCACGTTAACACCACAGATTCTGCAGTTCGGATTACGCATCATCCGACGGGGATTGTGGTGACCAGCTCGGAAAAATCTCAGCACCAAAACCGTGATATTGCGATGAAGGCGTTGAAATCACGGCTTTATCAGCTAGAGCTGGATCGGCGAAACGCAGCCATTAATGATGCCCATGAAAGCAAAGGCGATGCCGGTTGGGGCAATCAAATCCGCTCTTATGTTTTGCAGCCTTATCAGATGGTTAAGGACTTGCGCACCAATCATGAAACCTCAGATACCAAAGGTGTTTTGGACGGTGATCTAGATGCGTTTATGGCGGCAACACTGGCGATGGATGTCTCTGGCAAGTCCCGCGCCGAGGCCACAGCAGAAGACTAAACCGCCCAAAATCCCATGTCTGTATCACGTCGGTGTTGCGGCAGCATCACGGAGGAGGCATTTTTACCCTGATCGCGCCTGCTTAAGACGCGGTTTAGCGCGCGAAAAGCGCGTGCTGCTTAAAACCAACCCTCAACATTTCAGGGATCGCCCCATTGATTTTTGAAATCGGCAGGCATAGCTCCTAACCATCATATTCAAATTAATTTTAGGGTGAATTTTATGTCGAAGGATTGGAAAAAATACGATGGAGTGACCTCGGTGCAAATAGGCGGATCCAGTTTGTGGGCTGTCTTATGGCTGTTCACAATTGGCTTTGCAAACCTAAGTTTCGGGTCTGGATTTTTGGCAATTTTGCTTTGACCATATTACCTCGGGGCGCATTTATCGGCTCTTTATGGCGGCTAGATTCAAGGTGCTAATGATTCTTGGGCCAAACAGTTTTTAAACTGTACTTAAGCTCTTGTGTATCACCTGATTCTAGCCAAGGATCGTCCAAAAGGTCAGAGGTGGTCATGTCCAAATTATTTGAAAGTGCTGCAGGGCTCAGCTCTGCCATGTCCAAAGGCACGCTCTCTGCTGCCGAGTTAATGCAGAGCACGCTCGCACGTATTGCAGCGGTCAACCCGGCTGTAAATGCCGTTGTGTCGCTGCGCCCGCCCGACGCACTTATAGCCGAGGCGCGCGCTGCCGATCAAATGCCAAAGGATCAGCGCGGGCCTCTGTTTGGTCTGCCGATTGCGATCAAGGATCTGGCGAATGCCAAAGGGCTTCCTACATCGCATGGCTCACCCATTTTTGCCGGTCAAATTTCCGAAAAAGATGATCTTATGGTCGGCCGTATTCGCGCTGCTGGCGCGATTATCATCGGCAAAACCAACACGCCTGAAATGGGTCTGGGCAGTCATACCTTTAATCCGGTGTTTGGGCCCACCCGCAACCCTTATGACCTAAACCGCTCGGCTGGCGGCTCTTCCGGTGGTGCGGCCGTAGCCTTGGCCACTGGAATGCTGGCGATTGCCGATGGATCGGATATGATGGGCAGCCTGCGCAATCCGGCGGCCTGGAATAATGTTTATGGGTTTCGTCCCACATGGGGATGCGTGCCCTCAGAGCCAGAAGGCGATGTGTTTCTGCATCAGCTTTCGACAAGTGGCCCGATGGCCCGCTCGCCAGACGATATTCTAATGTTGCTGCGGGTGATGGCCGGTGTTGATCCGCGAGTGCCAAACAGCCGCGTAGCACAGGACTTACCAGATCAACTCCTTGGGGATTTGCGCGGCAAGCGCTTGGGCTGGCTGGGCAACTGGGGCGGGGCTTTGCCGTTTGATCCGGGATTGCTTGAGGCTACCGAGGGCGCGCTTGATGCATTACGCAGCCTTGGCGCCGAGGTGGATGAGCTTGCACCGCCCTTTGAGCGCGAGCGGTTGTGGCAAAGCTGGACCACGCTGCGGTCTTGGGCCATCGCGGGCGGGGATATGGGGCTTTATGAAAAACCTGCGATGCGCGCGCAGATGAAGCCGGCGCTGATCTCGGAAATTGAAAGAGGTCTTGCGCTGAGCGCGCTTGATGTGCACCGCGCCAGTATAATCCGCTCTGAATGGTTTTCCGCCTGCTACGCGTTATTTGAGCGCTATGATGCGCTTTTGATGCCGTCAGCACAGGTCTGGCCCTTTGCTGTAGAAGAAGTGCATCCCACGCACATTAATGGTGCGGCGATGGACACCTATCATCGCTGGATGGAGGTTGTGATCCCTGCGGGATTAATTGGTTTGCCGGTTCTAAACCTGCCTGCGGGGTTTGGGAATAATGGGCTGCCGCTGGGGCTGCAATTGATCGGGGCTAAGGGGTCAGATGCAGCACTTTTATCAATGGGTCAGGCCTGGCACCAAGAAACCAGCTGGCCATCGCAGCGGCCCCCAAAAATGGATTAGGGTCAGTTAGAGATTCATTTGAAAGCTACGACTGATAATCGTGGGTCTCCATTTCTTCAATTGGCAAGCGGGTAATAACGGACTAAACAAAGCCATGGATTGGATAAACCGACTAACCGTCTTTTCAAATTGGGACCTAAGCGCTGTTGGCTTGATCCTTTTGTGTTATGTTTTCATCGGGCTGCTGATCGAAAATGCACCGAGCTCCCATCCGTCAGTTTCGCAGTTAATGGCCGAACACAGACGCAGCTGGATGCGCCACATGGCTGCGCGTGATGTGCGCATTTTCGATGCACAGGTTCTCAATGGATTGCGGCAGGGCACGGCATTTTTTGCCTCTGCCACCATGCTGGCCACCGGGGGTGTTTTGGCGCTCATTGGCAACGCCGATAAATTGATCGATGTCGCCGATGATCTAAGTTTAAACCCCGCCTCTGACTGGGTTTGGGAAATGAAGCTGTTGCTGACTTTACTATTGGTCACAAACGCCTTTTTGAAATTTGTCTGGTCGCATCGGCTGTTTGGCTATTGCGCCATCTTAATGGCGGCCGTACCCAATGAACCGGATGATCCGCAAAGCCTGCCAATGTCGCGCAAGGCAGGCGAGGTTAATATAACTGCGGCCCGCAGCTATAATCGCGGCTTGCGGGCGATTTATTTTTCAATTGCGTCTATTGCTTGGCTGGTAGGCCCATGGGCGCTGATTGCTGCAACTATAATTACCGTTGGTGTTTTGCTGCGGCGCGAATTTATGTCAAAGTCTCGCGCCGTTCTTCTAGACAGAGATTAATCGCAGCCCCAAAGGGGTGCTGCCAAACTTAGAGGCCAGCAAAGCCCCGAACAAGCAACCGTTTGCTTCCTGAGCTAAAACCATTGCACCGAACTGCTGGCTTGGGTATCTGGGGTCAACGACAGATAAAATTGGAGGCACATTTGGCACGCGCATTTTTATGTCCCGGGCAGGGGGCGCAGAGCATTGGAATGGGAAAAGGTCTGGCAGAGGCCTTTCCCGAAGCAAAAGCGGTTTTCGAAGAAGTTGATGAGGCTTTGGGGTTCGATCTCAGCGGATTGATCTGGGAGGGCGATCTTGAAACCCTGACCCTGACCGAAAATGCCCAGCCAGCCTTAATGGCAACGTCGCTGGCCGCCTTTCGGGCGCTTGAGGCGTCTGGCGCAGGCATTGAAAACGCTGATTATGTGGCCGGGCATTCCTTGGGTGAATATTCAGCGCTTGCCATAGCGGGGGCCTTTAGCGTTGGTGATGCGGCGCGTTTGCTGCGCGCGCGCGGCCGCGCAATGCAGGCCGCAGTGCCCGTAGGGGTCGGGGCCATGGCCGCTCTGCTGGGATTAAATTTTGAAACTGCACAAGAGGTGGCCGAAGCGGCTGCCCAAGGTGAAGTATGTCAAGCTGCCAATGATAATGATCCTGGTCAGGTTGTGGTGTCTGGCCATAAAGCAGCTGTTGAACGGGCGGTTGATCTGGCCAAGAAAAAAGGCGCCAAACGGGCAGTTTTATTACCTGTGAGCGCACCGTTCCATTGTGCTTTGATGGCGCCTGCTGCTGACGCGATGCAAGACGCTTTGGCATCGGTTGCGATCGCGGCACCGAAAGTGCCCGTTGTGGCTAATGTCAGTGCTGAAGCCGTTATCGATCCTGAGGAAATCCGCGGCTTGTTAATCGAGCAGATAACCGGATCTGTGCGGTGGCGAGAATCGGTTGAGTGGATGTCAGCCAATGGGGTGAGCGAGATATGGGAAATTGGTGCGGGCAAAGCCCTAAGCGGCATGGTGCGGCGGATCAACCGGGATATTGCTTGTCGCAATATAGCCCAGCCCGAAGATGTATCCGCAGCAATAGACAGCTTGAATTAAGGAGCGAAAATGTTTGATTTAAATGGTAAAAAAGCACTTATTACAGGCGCTTCCGGTGGCATAGGCGGCGCAATTGCGCGGCAACTGCACACCGCAGGCGCCAGCGTTGCGCTGAGCGGAACCCGCAGCGAACCGCTCGAATCTTTGGCAGCTGAGCTGGGCGCGAATGCGCATGTTCTGCTGTGTAACCTAAGCGATATGCAAGCAGTCGACGCGCTGCCCAAAGAGGCCGCCGAGGTGCTGGGCGGGGTGGATATTTTGGTCAATAATGCGGGAATTACCCGCGATAATCTGTTTATGCGGATGTCCGATGATGAATGGCAAAGCGTGATTGACGTCAACCTGACTGCCACCATGAAGCTGTGCAAAGGTGTGCTGCGCGGCATGATGAAGGCGCGCTGGGGGCGGATTATCAATATCAGCTCGGTAGTGGGCGCCACCGGCAACCCGGGACAGGGCAATTATGCCGCCTCAAAGGCGGGTATGGTGGGGATGTCGAAATCGCTTGCCGCCGAAGTGGCAAGCCGCGGCATTACCGTCAATGCGGTCGCTCCGGGTTTTATCACAACGGCGATGACCGATAAGCTGACTGATGATCAGAAAGCAGCGATTATGGGTCAAATCCCAGCTGGACGGATGGGGGATGCAGATGAGATCGCTGCGGCTGTCCATTATTTGGCCAGCGCAGAAGCTGGCTACGTTACTGGAACAACCCTGCATATCAATGGCGGTATGGCGATGCTGTAAGTAGCCTAAGCCTAAATCTATTTGAGCAAACGCAACATCTGCTTGGGTGTTTTGATTTTAGTGGGTAAAAAGACGTTTAATTGCGGCTCTGCTGCGCATTTATGCGATCTTGCAGCAACTTCTTTGTCCGAAACCGTTTGCCAAATCAGAAACCTGTGTTATAGGCGGCGCAGTTATTCCGGCAGGAGCGGTTGCACTGATCGGGGTGGACCTGTGTTGCAGGCTTAATGAGCGGCCCATAAGGCCAGTGTGACAGCCCCAATGGGTTGGTGAAAATGGGCGAAAGCCTGAAGAATATGAGGACCAAACAATGAGCGATATCGCAGAACGCGTGAAAAAAATTGTTGTAGAGCATTTGGGTGTTGAAGAAGATAAAATTGTTGAAAACGCATCTTTCATTGATGATCTGGGCGCTGACAGCTTGGACACAGTTGAGTTGGTGATGGCGTTCGAAGAAGAGTTTGGCATCGAAATTCCTGATGATGCCGCCGAAAACATTCAAACGTTTGGTGATGCGGTTAAATTTATTGGCGACGCCGCTTAACCCATCACGTTAAAATCTTTGTAAGCCCCTGTCACATTCGGCAGGGGTTTTTGTTTACCTATTTGAAATTTTATGAATTTCAAACTCATGAATAAAAGATTATCCTTTGGATAGAAAAGCTACTCTTGCTCCTTTGGTGCAACTCACGCTATGTGCAAGGCAACATGATAGTTAAAAAGGGATAGGCCCATGCGTCGTGTGGTAATTACAGGTCTTGGATTGGTGACACCTTTGGCAAGTGGTGTGGATGCCAGTTGGAAACGTCTTTTGGAAGGTCAGTCAGGGGCAGGGCTAATCACCCGGTTTGACGCGGACCGCGTGGTAACAAAATATGCCTGCGAAGTGCCTTTGGGCGATGGCGCTGATGGCAGCTTTAACGCGGACGACTGGATGCAGCCGAAAGAGCGCCGAAAAGTCGACGACTTTATCCTTTATGGAATTGCAGCAGCAGAGCAGGCTGTCAGGGATTCCGGATGGATGCCCGAAGCCGAGCATGGCCGGTTGCGCACCGGTGTAATGATTGGCTCGGGAATAGGCGGGCTTAATTCCATTGCCGAAACAGCTTTGCTGATCCACGAACGCGGCCCGCGCCGCGTATCGCCGTTCTTTATTCCGGGGGCACTGATTAATCTAATTTCCGGTCAGGTCAGTATTCGCTATGGCTTCAAAGGGCCCAACCATTCGGTTGTGACCGCCTGTTCCACTGGGGCCCATGCCATTGGTGATGCAGCGCGATTAATCATGACCAATGATGCTGACGTGATGATCGCCGGCGGCGCCGAGGCGGCAATTTCAGAAATCGGTATTGCCGGCTTTAACGCCTGTAAAGCGCTATCCACAAAACGCGAAGATGCGCCCGAAACCGCATCGCGTCCCTATGACGAGGATCGCGATGGCTTTGTGATGGGCGAAGGCAGCGGTATTGTGGTGCTAGAAGATTATGATCACGCGCGCGCGCGCGGTGCGAAAATATACGCTGAGGTGCTGGGCTATGGTCTGTCGGGTGATGCTTACCATATCACCGCGCCGTCAGAGGACGGCGAAGGCGGTGAACGCGCCATGCGGTCGGCTTTGTTCAAAGCCGGTCTAGAACCTTCATCGGTGGATTATATTAATGCCCATGGAACATCGACCATGGCAGATGTGATCGAATTGGCAGCGGTTGAGCGGTTGATGGGTCCGGCGGCCGCGCAGCTAACTATGAGTTCGACCAAATCTTCCACCGGACATCTGCTTGGTGCGGCGGGGGCGATAGAAGCGATCTTTAGTGTTTTGGCCATTCGTGACCAAGTGGCTCCGCCCACAATCAATCTGGACAATCCTGCAGTGGACACCACAGTTGATCTGGCCGCCAACCAAAAGCGGGAGCGTAAAATTGATATAGCGCTTTCCAATTCGTTTGGATTTGGCGGCACCAATGCCTGTCTGGCTTTGGGCCGCGTTGAGTGATGTGGCGCAACGCAGCTTCTAACATTTTGACGTTTATGGGGCTGGCCCTGCTGCTGTTGGGCGGCTTGGTCGTCTGGGGCAAATCCACTTACACTGCTGTGGGTCCATTATCAGAGGCGATTTGCTTGCGGATTGATCGCGGCTCAAACATGCGTGCGCTTTCGCAAAGCCTTGAAGAAAGGGGCGCAGTTTCAAATGCAGCGCTGTTTCGCATCGGTGTTGAATATCAGGACCGTACCCAACAGCTAAAAGCAGGAAGTTTTTTAATCCCAAAATCGGTCTCAATGGACCAAATCGCAGAAATCGTGACCCGCGGCGGTGCCAATACCTGCGGCACTGAAATTGTTTACCGGATCGGGATCAGTAAAACCATGGTTCAAATCCGAGAACTAGACCCGGCCACTGAAACGCTGGTTGAGCGCGCTAACTTTAATCAGGCTGAAGAGGCGCCAGAAGTCTTTACCGACGTCAATGCCCGCAGCGGAACTCGCCATAGAATAGCGCTGGCCGAGGGGGTTACATCCTGGCAGGTTGTACAGTCTTTAAGCAACATAGAATCGCTCGCCGGAGAATTGGGGAAAATACCAGAAGAAGGATCGATTGCGCCGGATAGCTATGAAGTTCGGCAGGGCGAAAGCCGGCAATCCGTGCTAAATAGGATGATGGCTGCCCAAGAGGCGATCTTGATCGAAGCTTGGGAAACCCGCGCCGAAGATCTTCCGCTAACCGCTCCGCATGAAGCGCTCATCCTTGCGTCAATCATTGAAAAGGAAACTGCACTTGCCGCTGAACGCGATCAGGTTGCAAGCGTGTTTATAAACCGCCTGAAGCGCGGTATTGCGCTACAGACTGATCCGACCGTGATCTATGGTCTGACCCAAGGAAAAGGCTCTCTTGGGCGCGGATTGCGGCGCAGCGAGCTAAAAAAAGACACACCATGGAACACTTATTTGTATCGCGGTTTGCCGCCGACCCCGATTGCCAACCCGGGTCGCGAAAGTATTCGCGCGGCGCTTAATCCCGCCGATACAAAATTTCTCTATTTTGTGGCTGACGGGCAGGGCGGGCATGCTTTTGCGACCAATCTAAAAGATCACAACAAAAATGTTGCAAAATGGCGGGCAATCGAAGCCGAGCGTAAAAAGAACTAGGCTAGCTGCCTTGGTGCTAAAGGCGGCTAAAAACAGATGCTATTGCTGTCTAATGCCTGATTAGGGGTCTGGCGCTTGGATAAATCTTGGCGTTTTACCATAGGTAAGCGCGCGCCACAGCCATTCCGCCGGCCCATAACGGTAGCGTGCAAGCCACCATGGCGATAGCCAAAGCTGAAACGCCCAGATGAGCAGCACCACAATATAGAGCTCGCTTCTGCGCAATTCGCCCAAAAGCCCAAAGCCAATTTCGGTAAAGATAAACAGGCAGATCAGCGATTGCATAAGGTAATTGGTAAGCGCCATGCGTCCAACGGCGCCCAATCTTCGGCTAATGCTAAATCGGCGCATGCATAGGATCAATAAACCAAGCCATCCGAGGGCCACGCCCAAACGGCCAAGTTGATATGTGGGTTTCAAGTAAGCAAAGCTTGCCAAAATATCAAAATCAGATGCAATCATTTGATAAATTTCATAGGCGTTGACGCTAAGCCCAACGCCATAACCTACAAGAGTGATAACAAGGTAAAACCGGTCTGAATGCGCGCCTTGCAGGACCCCATACCGATAAAGCGCCATGCCGATGCACATGAACACCAGAGCGTCCCAAAATAGAAGCATAGGAATGATTTCAAGCAACACCGAAGTGTATGCCGCCGCCGACCAAGACATCAGCGCATAAAAAGATCCTGTGCGCTGTGCAAGTTCGGCCTTTATAGTCGCCCCACTGGGGGAAAACATGTCGTAAAACTCGGCCCAACCAGCTGCGGCCTCTGGGTTGTGGTCTGCGGCGTTTCTTAAAAACTCAAGTCCGAAATTAAGCGCAGCTGAATAGGCACAAAGACAGGCAAACAGCACCGCACTCAGGATCGCTAACCCCTTCGGGCTTTTTTTGCGCAGAAAATACAAAACAAATCCGGCCAGCGCATAGGTGGACAGAATATCCCCAGACCACATAAGGACATAACCATTTATTAGACCAAAGATAAGCAGCCAAAATGTGCGTTTGAAATGCAATCGTCCGCGGCCTTCGCCGCGCTCTAAGAATAGTAAAACACCTGCGCCGAACAGCATTGAAAACAGCGCCCGCATAGCGCCTTCGGCCGTCAGCTCAACCGCCCCCCAGATCCAGATATCACTGGGCAGAGAAAACCCTAAAGGCGGGTTGAAAGTCAGTGCTGAAAAAGCGCCAAAGCCAAGGATGTTAACCAATAAAATACCAAGCAGGGCAAAGCCGCGCACCACATCAAGGCTTAGAATTCGGTCAGTTTCGGATGTAGATGGCTTCATTTAGCCTGTCATACTTCCATTTGTTTTTTTATTCCAGCTCTTGCCAGTTAGAACCCGAACTTAATCGTTAAAGTCAAATTCTTGTGCCCAACCGGTGAATACTTTTGGGGCGCTCGAAGGGGCTGCAGCGTCATTACACGGAAGTTCGGCGTCACATTTAAACTGTTCTATAAAGGGATCAATACAGGATGCTTTTGGGGTTGTTTCACTACAGGCGCAGAGAGACGTAAATAAAATCAAGGAGAACAAAAGCCGTATCATAAAATATCGTAAACTTTCCCAATTCTACACTCAGTTATATTAAAGACAAGATTTTGCCAAGAATTCAAGTTTTATGGTTTTAAGGCCCGGTCTATTGGTTGCCCGTTAAAATATTGATTAAATAGCATGGGTGATATTTCGTTTGCGCACAGCGCTGCGGATCAAAACAAAGCACATCCCAATAAATCCACCCAAGACCACCGATAATGCAAGGATAAGATTGGTCTTCTTATTGGATGTTATCTCGGCCAGGTTGAGGTTAAACAATACCCATCGCGTTGGATCATCTGTGTCGATCATCTGCCGCGCTGCCAAAAGCCGAGAGATTGAAAGATCATTTTCCAACGCATAAATTTCTTGCTGAACCTGCGCATACTCATCGCTAAGCGCCATCCTGTCTTCGGACGAGCGGGCTTGGATTATAGCTATTTCCTTTTCAATGGCTTTGTAGCCGTGCAAGTAAAATGGCCCTGAAGAAGACTGAACATTTAGAGAAATGCGGTTGCCTGATACGGTTGGTTGCTCATTTCTGTCAAGAAAATTAGTTTCCACCCCTAATTCCCTAGCGATGGTTGCCTGTTCGGTTAAAAATAGCAGTCTTTGACTATCTGCGAGCCGGATACCCTCTTTTATGACGTCTTTTTTTAGATTGGCGTTTTCAATTTTGATATCCAGTTTGCTTTGAGCTACCTGTGCATATTGGTCAATATCTTTAGAGACCGT
>CBFHXE010000044.1:0-22309 GCA_965659715.1 uncultured Paracoccaceae bacterium
TCGGACGGATCGTCGCCGCTGGATCGGGTTGAAAGGGTCGGCTATGAGCAACAGCTGATTGGCGAAGCCATCTCGGAAACTTTTGAAACCGAGTTGGAAACCATTGCCGCCTGGATGAAAAAGCCCAACACGCGAAATGTGATTTTGGACCCGATGGCCCGCGAAATTGGATTTTCTTGGTATCAGGAATCAACCGGTAAAATCTGGTGGACCTTGGTCACAGGCGGTCCGGGTCTGAGCCAAGAAGCCGTTATGGTTGAATAAGCACCGGCGTGCCGATGCGGACCAGTGCATAGACTTCTTCGATCTGCTCATTTTTCAGCGAAATGCATCCTTGAGTCCAATTGCGTTTCCAAAAATGCGGTTTGGTATCTTCGCCGTGAATGAAAATATCTCCGCCCGGATCTACACCTAAAGATTTTGAACGCGCGCGATCGGTGGCATTGGGATAAGAGATACCTAGGGACAGGTGAAATTTACTTTGCGGATTCTTACGATCTATCCGATAGGTGCCTTCGGGTGTTTTGCCGTCACCTTTAGCTGTTTTATGCCCTTTGGGCGAAAACCCTAGCCCAATCCGATAGCTGCGCACCACGTTTTTGCCATTCATTAAATAGAGCTTGCGGGCTGACTTTCGCACGACAACACTGGTGATAGGCAGGCTTATTTCGCTTTCAGATTGACTAGAAGTCCGAATGTCCAAGGGCTGCATGCATCCGGCAAGGAGCGCGAGCGGAAAGACAAGTAAAATAAGTTTTTTCAAGGTTTATAGCCTGCTAGTTTTCCCCCATATAAATTGAAAACTCTTATAAAAAAAGTATCAAAATGAAATTTTAATGATCCTTTTGGGATAATTTGTGCTTTACGGTAGCCCATCTATCCGAGGCGCTCGATGGCAAGGCGTATTTCATCGCCCAAATATCTGCGTAAAGAAAAAACCGTAAGAATATCGCAATTGGGAAACTCTCACGCAACGTTAAAGCAACTATTTCTGGATTTTCAGCGCTGTTTGATTTTTCAATGTGCGAAGAAATGGAGGGGCACATGTACACAGTAATTGGGAGTTTGACGACGCGGGCGTTCCGCGTGGTTTGGATGCTCGAAGAGCTCGGAGTTAAATATACCAACCTCAATGTTAAACCGCGCAGTGAAGAGGTGCTGCGCTATAACCCATCGGGCAAAGTGCCAGTGCTTTTAGATGGGGATACGCCGATCTGCGACTCGACGGCTATCCTGACCTATCTGGGCGACAAGCATGGCGGTTTGTGTTTTCCCACAGGCACCATAGAGCGGGCACAGCAAGACGCCTTTCTGCATCAGATTCTAGATGAAATTGATGCGGTTTTGTGGACTGCAGCGCGGCATTCTTTCGTTCTGCCCGAAGAGCACCGCGTGCCTGAGATCAAGCCGAGCCTGAAATGGGAATTTGAACGTAATCTGACCCGCTTGATGGATCGGATGAAGGGACCGTTTCTAATGGGAGAGAAAATAACCCTACCCGATCTTATTCTGACCAATTGCGCCCAATGGGCTGAAGGCGCTCGCTTTCCGAGCGACAATGTCAAATTTCAAACTTATGTGGCGCAAATGCGTGCGCGTCCTGCTTATCAAAAGGTCTGGGCGCAGCGATAGCTTTGCGGCTGGGCAAAGGGGCGGGGTTTTAGCTGCGCTGCGCATATTGCGCTGCCTTTGTACCGGCCCAAGCGCCTGTGGCCATTGCGGCGGTGATTAAATACCCGCCCGTCGGGGCTTCCCAATCTAGCATTTCACCGGCGCAAAAGACGCCCGGGCAAGCGTTTAGCATCATGTCGGGGCTTAGGTCCTGCCACCTTATGCCCCCCGCGGTTGAGATCGCGCCATCCATCGGGGCCAGCCCTTGGTGGCGCAGCGGCAATGCCTTGATCACTGCGGCAAGCGCTTTGGGGCTCTGCGGCAGCTGGGCGCTAAATTCGTGCAATAGGGCGCGCTTGGGCGGACCAAGCTTTAACCGTTTGCGTAGAAAATTACTTAAACTGGCCTTGCCGCGCGGCTGGCTTAGGGCCTGCGCGATCTTTGCAAGGCTCCAGTCCGGCAGCAGGTCGATCTTGATCTTAGCGCCGCTTCGCACATCGGGGCTTAGGCTATAAACCCCGCTGCCTTCTAGCCCTGCGCGGCTGATAATAGCTTCGCCGCGTACTGCGCCCTTCGGGGTTAAAAACGCTATGGATTTTAACGCCGCGCCGAAATGTGGCTGTATATGCGCCGACCAATCTACGTTTAGGGCGGCATTGGCGGGTAAAAACGGCGCCAAGGACACGCCTTTTTCGGCCAATATGCTGGCCCATGCCCCGTCTGATCCAAGCCGCGCCCAACTGGCCCCGCCAAGCGCTAATATGCAAACATCAGCGGGTTGCACCACACGGCCTTCGGGCGTGTCGAACCCATAGCCGCCCTCTTGCCAGCCCACCCAGCCCCAGCGGGTTTTGAATTCTGCCCCGCTTTGCGCCAACCGGCCCAGCCAAGCGCGCAGCAGGGGCGAGGCTTTCATGGCCTTGGGAAAGACCCGCCCTGATGAGCCGGTAAACACCTCGGCCCCCAGCGCATCGGCCCATGCCATCATCTGCTGCGGGCCAAAGCGCTTTAGCATCGGCGTTAGCATTGGCGCGGCCTCGTAGAACTGCGCGCCGAAATCACCGCTTGGCTCATCTTTGGTCAGGTTTAAACCGGATTTTCCCGCCATGAGGAATTTGCGCCCAAAGGACGGCTTGGCCTCGGCGATGGTCACGCCAAGCCCTGCGGCGAGCAGCTGCTCGGCGGCCATCAGCCCCGCTGGGCCGCCGCCAATCACAAGCGCCTGTTTGACCATCCGTTCTAATCCCTTTGGTTGCTGTCCCCACGCTGGCAATAGTGCAGCGCGAATGGGCCACACCTATAACTCTGTGCCGCCAAAGGAAAGCCGCGCGTTTATATTCCGCGCGGCCCTTTGCAATGGGATTTCGCACAAAAACTGTGGTATTTCTATGGCTTTCAACCTAAGATTTGCCAAGACAAGCGTTATTTTGACCAAATGCATACCGCCCCGACAGATGGGGCAAAAGATTTAATCGCATAGGCTTTTGTAGATGAGTAAGACCAAAAAGAGACGAAGCGCCAGTGAAAACCCCTTTTATATTATGGCCACGATCTATGGGGAAAACACTGATGAAGTTGACTTTGACCTCAGTGACCAAAACCGGGATGTGTGGAATGCTTGGGCCTGTCAGGGTCTGCCCAAGGATGAAAAAGACGACCTTCAAAAGACCTATCCAGAGCTTATGACCTATCCAGGGCTTATAATCCCAGACTGGACAGAGGGTTTGCAAAAAACGGTGAATGACGCCTTTGCCAAACGATTGCCCGGTGGACCCATTCCGGATCATAACAGCCACATTGATTTTAAGGACACAGATTTTGAACACCCTGTTAATTTTAACGGTTTTCTCTTTCTTAAAGAGGCCAATTTCAAAAATGCCCAATTCAAGAAGGACGCCCGTTTCGCTTTTGCTGTGTTTCTGAGTTTCGCCGATTTCTTAGAAACCAAGTTCACTCAAGATACTGCTTTTTTGAGAGCCCGTTTTACGGATCATGTTGATTTCTCTTTTTCAGAATTTGTAGGTTCAGCACAATTCAGCAACGTTGAAATTACGGGGATCGTCAATTTTGTGTCCAGCCGTTTTAAGGCCCAAAGCTACTTTGAAGCGGCAATATTTAAACAATCCGCTAATTTCACAGATGTCAGCTTTGACCAACCTGCTAATTTTAGGGGCGCGCGGTTCGTAAAATACTATCCATATCTTTACGGCAAAGATTTACATGGCAAAACCACCCTGACTGCAAAAGCCAACCACTGGCCCAAGGTCGCCGAATATTCCCAAAATCATGAAGTTTTGGAATATGCGGCCTCCAGTTGCGCCCATCTGCGCCATAATATGACCGTGCAGGGGCTGCCGGATGAGGCGCATTTTTTCTTTCGCCGTGAAATGGACCTGCGATTGAAGCTAAACCAAGGGCTTAAAAAACTACCCTATTGGCTGTTCGGGGTCTTGTCCGAATATGGCTATAGCTATACCCGCCCTTTGGGGTGGCTTATTCAGCTTTGGCTGGTTTGGACGCTTGTCTACACGCCTTATTTTTTGTCCAAGGCGGGTGTTGAAACCCTTGCAACAAAAACAGCAGCCCTTGCCAAGGCCGCCGGCCTGTCCTTTGCCAATATCTTTGTCTTTTTTGGCTTTCATAAACGGTTTGATATGAAATGGTCAGGGGACTCCAACTGGCTGATTGCCTTTACCGGCCTTGAAACCATCCTTGGATTTATCCTTTTGTTTTTCCTCGGCCTCGGCCTGCGCAACCAGTTTCGCTTAAAATAAAGATCTGCCGCTCGACAGCGCCCCGCCTTAGCGCCATGATTGCAGTGATGATAAAAACCGCCCTATGAGCCGCGTGATGAGCGATCCGATCTGTCCTTTGTGTTTGCGGGCCATCCCCGCCGATGTGCCGCAAAGCCTGCATCATTTGATCCCCAAGTCCAAAGGCGGGCGCAAAGGGCCGACGGTGCTATTGCATCATCAATGTCACAAGGAAATCCACGCCAGCATGAGCGATGTGGAGCTGGCGCGCAGCTATAGCAGTATCGAGGCCCTACGCACCCATCCTCGGCTGGCCAAATATATCCGCTGGGTGGCCAAGCGGCCGCCGGAATTTTTATCGCGTACGCGCAAATGATCCGCTCAATCCAAGGCAGGCCCGTTGCACATGGCTTTGATGGCGGCGCCATGGCCGGGCGCGGCGGCGCAGATGTCTCTGCACAGCGCTTGCGCGGTGCTGATCAGCGCGTCCGGCGCGCAGATGCGGTCAATCAGTCCGTAACCTAGCGCTTCATCCGCAGTGATTTTCTGCCCCGCCATCAGCAGCAATTTGGTCCGCGCCGGACCAATCAGGGCGGCCATGCGGACAGGATCGCTTGGCTGCGGCAGATAGCCGAGCTTCATCACCGGATAAAAAAACTTTGCTATCGGCACTGCAAGGCGGATATCACAGGCCAGCGCCATGCCAAATGCGCCGCCGGCCAAAGTGCCATTGAGCGCCGCAATGGTCAGGCCGGGCAGCTCTGCAATTGCGCCCGACACCCGTTCCCACACATCGGATGTGGCCAGCCCAGCTTTCACTGCGTTTAGATCGGCGCCGGCGCTAAAAACCCCACCTGCACCGGTGATGATCACAGCGCGGGCCGCTTTGGCATCGCTGGCAATTTCGGCAATCCGCTCGAGCATCTCAAAGCTGAGCGCATTGGCTTTCTCAGCACGGTTCAAAGTTAGCGTCCAAACCCTGCCCGAGATGTCCAGATCAATCATATAAGGCCCACGGTTTTGCGAATATCTGCGTCGCGCAGGGATATTTCTTGCCCCAGATAGCCGTCTGCCGCAGCGCTGCACATCCACAGCAGCGCTTTGGCGGGCCAGTCCGCGGGGATATGATCGGACCAATCAAGCTGGCTAATCCGGTTGATACCGCTGGCTTTAATCTCGCGCTGCATCTGGGTGGCCACAGTGCCCGGTGACAGCCCCATGGCGCGAATGCCGCTGCCGCCGTTTTCCAGATGCAAACATTCGGTCAACATCGCAGCGCCGGCTTTTGAGGCGCAATAATGGCTCCAGGCTTCAACCGGATTATGCGCTGCGCCCGAGCTTACGGTGATGATGGTGCCACTGCCGCGGCCCAGCATATGCGGAAGCGCGGCGCGCATGGCATAAAAAACGCCCTTCAGGTTCACGTCGATCACCTTGTCCCATCCGGCGGGATCTACGCTTCTCAAATGCGATATCGGCTCAATTGCGCCGGCATTGTTGATGACAATATCGAGCTGGCCAAAGGTTTTAATCGTGGCGTCCACCGCCGCGCTCACGGATGTGTAGTCAGAAATATCGCAGGCTTGCACCAATGTTTGGGTGTCAAGTTCGGTGGCCAATGCGGCCAATTCGTCCGCGCTGCGCGCCATCAGGCAAAGATTTGCCCCTGCGGCAGCAAAGGCACGCGCTGTTTCGGCCCCTATACCCCGGCTAGCACCGGTGATAACAGCGGTTTGACCCGTCAGATCGGTCATTGCAAAAACTCCCAATTGTTTGGAAAATGGTTTAACGGCTATTTCCCGCCGCGTCCATGCAGCGCTGTTACAGAGCCCCTTGACCTTGGCGCATCCACACCGCAAATTACCCCTATTGGTTTTCGATCAACCTATCAAATGAGGGCGTAGGGTATGACGTTTAGGTCTTTTACAGCAATGGCATTTTTTATGAGCGCTGGCTCATCTGTGTTGGCAGATGTCAGCGCGGTTCAGGTGTGGGAAGATTTTCTTCAAGGGATCAAGTCAAGCGGCAGCGACGTTTCCGCGATCCAAAATCGGTCGGCGGGTCAGGTCGCCCTTGATGACTTTTTTGTGCGCTATCAAGACCGCGATATTGGAATGAGCCTTGAAATGGATATCGGGCAAGCGGCCTTTGTTGAGAACAGCGATGGCAGTGTGTCGATCAATCTGCCGCAGCAAATTCCGGTGACCATAGAGTTCAGGGATAATTATAGCCAAGTGACATCAATTTCCGCCCTGTTGGAAATGTCAAATATGCTCGGGCTTGCCTCGGGAAGCAGCAGCCAGATCACCTATGATTACAGCGCCGACCAAATGGCGATTAGCTTGCAATCCCTGATTGGCGAAGGCGAGCGCATTGGCGCCGACGAGGTGCAGTTTTCAATGATTGCAACCCAGGTTGCCAGTACCTCAACGTCATTTATGTCCGGTCTGCGCGAAGTGATCGGACGCAGCAGTGTAGACAATCTTGAGCTGTCGGGCATGCTGGCGCCCCAAGGGGAGGATTTCAACGCCACTTGGGTGAGCAAAGTTCGCCAGCTGAGCTTTGCCAACAGCGGGCAGACACCCGAAAACGTATCCGTTCAAGAGTTGAGCAAGGCATTGCAGGCGGGTCTCAACAGCTCAAGCGTGATCAGCTATCAATCCGGCGAGACCGAAATTATGGTTCGCACGCCTGACGGTGATTTTTCGGGCTCAACAAGTTCAACGGGGGCTAGTAGCAATACCTCGATATCCAAGGACGGTCTGTCGACGCTGATGGATGTCAGCGGGGTTAATTTCGAAGCCTTCGCAAGTGTTTTTCCCCTGCCGATCAGTGGCCAGCTGGGATCATTTGTCTATGGGTTCACCATGCCCGTCCTGCCCCAGAGCGAAGATCAGGCCTTTGGCTTGCGTTTTGAATTGAACGACTTGGCGGTGCCCGAAGGTCTTTGGGCGATGTTTGATCCAGCCGGGCAACTGCCGCGTGATCCTGTCAGTATGCGCATTGATGTTGGCGGCATGGTCAAACTTTGGATGGATTTTCTGGATCCCGATCAGCTTGAGGCATCGCTGGATATGATGGAAGTGCCCGGCGAAGTGTCCCAAATCACGCTGAATGCGATTGATGTTAGCGCGCTTGGGGCAGAGCTGTCGGTCCAAGGCGCCTTTGATATCAATAACGAGGACCTGAGCACTTTTGACGGATTTCCAGCGCCGCAGGGCAAGGCCACAGCGACCCTAAGCGGCGCGAACGCCTTGCTTGATACCCTGTCGCAGATGGGTCTTATCGCCGGTGAACAGGTGATGGGCGCGCGTATGTTCATGGGCATGTTTGCGCTTCCCGTCGGCAGAGATAAATTCGAAACCGAAGTGGAAATTGACGCCGAAGGCGGGGTCTATGTCAATCAGCAAAGGTTCCAGTAAAGCTTTCAAGTGCTGTGGCGTGTCCCCAAGGGATTAGCGCCGCAGTGCTGGCAACCCCACTCCTGTGGCCTCAAACCCGCCATCCACGGCAATCAACTGACCGGTGACATAGGATGCTTTTTGCGAGCACAGAAAATAAATAACCTCGGCAATCTCAATCTCTTGCCCGTATCGGTTTAGCGGGATGGCATCATGGTAGGCGTCGATGATCTCCTGCGTATGAACCGCCATAGCCAGTTTGGTGCGCACCGGGCCGGGCGCCACACAGTTGACCCGGATGCCGTATTCGCCAAGCTCGACCGCCTGCTGTTTGCTCAGCTGCATCACAGCGGCTTTGGATGTGCCATACGCGACCCGCAAGGTCGACGCCCGCAGTCCGGAAATCGAGGCAATATTGACCACGCTACCGCCGCCTGCTTTGAGCTGCGGTGTCAGCGCTTGTGTGAGGTAAAACATCCCGTCCAAATTGGTGTCCATCACTTTGCGCCACATCGCAGGATCACAATCTTCAATCGGGCCGAAATCGGCCACTCCTGCATTGTTGACCAAAGCCGCCAGTGCGCCGAATTTTTCTTCTATCTGCTTGGCGACCTGCGCGGCGGTCTCTGGCAGGGCCAGATCAAACAGCATAGGCTCGGCCTCGGGCAACTGTGCGGCGGCAGCGCTTAACGCTTCTGCATCGCGGTCCAGGACCACCACATGGTATCCGTTGGCCTGAAATAGTTCCGCTGTGGCCAGTCCAATCCCTCGGGCCGCACCGGTGATGAGCGCTGTTTTTTGCATCAGATGCCTTTCAATTTCCTGCGGATGATTGATCCGTAGTCTTTTCCTTAAACAAAACCGTCCTCTAATGCCAATGCTCGCTTGCCTTGGCGGGTTTGGTTGACTACCTCTTGTGCACCACCCAAAGAGGATTTCATGGCTGAAGAAACTTCATTGCTGATCGATTTAACCGAACAACTGCTGGCAGCAGCGCGCCAAGCGGGGGCCGAGGCGGCAGATGCAATTGCCGTTTCTGGCAGTGCAATAGGCATTGATGTGCGCAAGGGCGGGCTGGAACATGCCGAGCGATCAGAAGCCACGGAAATTGGTCTTAGGGTCTTGCTTGACCACCGTCAGGCGATCGTTTCCGGCTCTGATTTGCGCGCAGAAACGCTGTCGACGATGGCAGAGCGCGCGGTTTCCATGGCCAAAGTGGCGCCTGAAGACGCGTATTGCGGTCTGGCAGAGCCCGAACAGCTGGCCAAAGATACTGACCACACAGCGCTTGAGCTAAATGATCCAGCGGCCGAGCCAGAGGCCGCGGTATTGCAGCAAGATGCCCTCGCGGCAGAAGAAGCTGCGCAATCGGTTCAGGGTATTACGCAGATCGAGGCGGCCTCGGCAGGCTATGGACGCAATCAGGTTTGGATGCAGTCAAGCAATGGATTTTCCGGTGGATACTGCCGCTCGTGGCGGTCGCTGTCCTGCGTGAGTATCGCCGGTACTGGCACCGACATGGAGCGCGATTATGATGGCGACTCGCGCGTTTTTCAAAGCGATTTGCGCCGGCCAGAAGATATCGGAACCAGTGCCGCGGCCCGCACATTGGCCCGTCTTGGGCCGCGCAAACCTGCCACGGGCCGTTTTCCAGTTTTATTTGACGAGCGCGTTTCCTCATCGCTTGTTGGCCATCTTCTGGCGGCGGTCAATGGCGCTTCGATTGCGCGCGGATCGTCTTGGTTGCGCGATGGTTTGAACACGCAAGTGCTGCCTGCTGGTCTGTCCATTATCGAAGACCCGCATCGCGCCCGTGTCGGCGGCTCGCGGCTGTTTGACGGCGAAGGTCTGGCCACAGGCCGCCGCGCTATTGTCGATCAAGGCGTTCTGACCGGTTGGACGCTTGATCTGGCCTCTGCGCGGCGTTTGGGTCTACGCTCAACGGCAAATGCCGCCCGTGGTATTTCGGCACCGCCCAGCCCGAGTTCATGGAATATCGAGCTCAGCTCAGGGCCTCAAAGCCGTGATGCATTGATTAAGGATATGGGAACAGGCCTTTTGGTGACATCCCTCATCGGATCAACAATCAACCCCACCACCGGCGATTATTCCCGCGGTGCTTCGGGTTTATGGATTGAAAACGGCGCCATTAGCCATCCAGTGAGCGAATGCACTATTGCCGGTAATCTGCGCGACATGCTGCGCAGCCTGACGCCGGCCAATGATGCGCGCGGTTATTTGAGCCGGGTTGTTCCGTCGCTGCTGGTCGAAGGGATGACCATTGCCGGTGCCTGATCTAGAGTTGCTGATATCGGTTGCAGAGGAGGCTGCGCAAATTGCGGTTCCGCTGGCCAATGGCCGCGCCGAGATGTGGGAAAAATCGGGGGGTGCAGGGCCTGTGACCGAAGCCGATCTTGCGGTCAACGCCATGCTGGAGGTGCGATTGAAAGCAGCGCGGCCCGACTATGGATGGCTATCGGAAGAAACCGAAGATGATCCCAAGAGGTTGCAAAACCCCGCCTGTTTTATACTCGATCCCATTGACGGAACCCGCAGTTTTATCGCCGGTGAGCCAAGCTGGGCCCATTCGTTTGCCACTGTGCAAAACGGGCAGGTGACAGCAGCGGTGATTTATCTGCCAATGTTGAAGCGAATGTACACGGCCACTTTGGGTGGCGGCGCGATGCTAAATGGCGAAAAGATAGAGGTGCGCAAGGGCCGTCAACTGGCGGCAGCTGATATTTTGGCGGCCAGACCTGCGCTTGAGCCTTCGCATTGGTCCGGCGGCAAAGTGCCAAAGTTTCGGCGCCATCACCGGCCGTCGCTGGCGTATCGAATGGCCTTGGTCGCCGAAGGCTCTTTCGATGGCATGATCACCTTTCGCAACACCTGGGAATGGGATATCTGCGCGGGCGCGTTGATCGCGTCCGAGGCCGGCGCGGTGGTCAGCGACCGCAGGGGCGCGCGGTTGCAGTTCAACGTCGCCTCGGCGTTGACCAAAGGGGTGATTGCCGCGTCGCAGACAGTGCATTATGAGATTTTGCAGCAGTTAAATATTTAAAAACGGCTGCACAGCTTTGTGGAACAATTTGCTAAATTTTAGCGGCGCTTCGGTGACCGCCAAACAGATGCACGGCTCGCCATCAGCGGCCACGGGTGCATGTTCCACATCCCCATCGGCCACTTCAATATCGCCAGCCGCAAAATAGTCGTCCTCGTCTGCAAAAGCACCTTGCAGCACTAAAGTGAGCTCTGTTCCGCTGTGACTGTGATCCGGCACTGCTGTTCCGGGCGGAATATAAAGCAGACGCGCAGTGGCATCATCAGAGGTCTCAAGGATGGATTGTTTGACACCCATTCCAATAGATTTCCAGTTGATATCCTCGAAGCTCTCTCCGATATAGTCCAACAGCGGCGCAGGGATTTCACAGTCCTTGCGCGCAGGGCGTTCGGCAGATTGCAACTGGTCAATGTTTTGCGGGCCAGACCGGATCATCGACAGTGTTTTCGACAAAGCGTCCATATCTACGGCCACTTGTGCACTGTCTTCTAAAAGGGCTCCGCCCACGGCGTCAAAACTTTCCAAAGCTGCTCGGCATTTATCGCACATCGATATATGGGTTGCCACAGCCAAGCTAAAGGCTTCTGGTAAATTGCCTGAGGAATAGGCCATTAAAAGGCTATCCGTTAAATGGTGTTTTATCGTACGCACTGTCATCTCATCATCAGTTCATTGCATGCCGAAGCCGCTCTAGGGCTAACCTAATGCGCGATTTAATCGTGCCAAGGGGCAGCCCTGTCGCTTCGGCGATTTCATTGTGGGACATTTCTTCGAAATAGGCGCGCTCAACGAGCACGCGCTGTTTTTCGGGCAAGTTTGCAATTGCCTCTCCCAGTTTTTCGGTTTCCTGTTGAAGGCCGACCATTTCTTCCTGATCTGGCTCATGCTCGGGTCCCCAACCCAGATCGTCTGGCGTGGGGCGGAGTTGTTTTCGAAGCGCGTCAATTTTTTTATTGCGCGCGATAGTGAAGATCCAGGTCGAAGCGCTTGCACGGGTCGGATCAAACAGATGCGCTTTGTTCCAAACCGTCACCATGACCTCTTGAGCGCATTCCTCGGCCAGTCCGGCGTCTGCTCCGGATTTGATCAAAAAGGCTTTGACCCGCGGAGCGAAATGATAAAACAACCGTGCAAAAGCGGCTTCGCTTTTTTCGGTTCTAATCAGCTCTAGATCTTTTGACCACTCTAGTGCCGATCGGTCGCTTTTGCTTGCTTGCAATTTCCGCGCCTTTTGTCGTATCGGTCTCTTCACGGTTTCTATATCACGGTCCGCCCGTAAAGGCGACTGTAGTAACGTGGGGTTATATGTATCAAGGGCGGTCATATTAGCTCATACGTTGCTATTTTTAAATCAGATCAAAAATTATTCAATTAGTTTTCATCCAATCCAGATTGCGCTGCGTAATACCTTAAAGTTACTGGAGAACTACATGAATATAATAGCCTATCCGCCCAGCAGGCGAAACATTGCCGTTATCGGTGCTGGTATATCAGGGATGGGTGCAGCCTATGCCTTGGCGCAAAGCCACAATGTGACTCTCTATGAAAGCAGCGTCACTCTCGGAGGCCATGCGCGCACAGTTATTGCGGGCCGCAATAACGACCAGCCGGTGGATACGGGCTTTATCGTGTTCAACTACGCGAACTATCCCAACCTGACCAAGCTGTTTGACGACTTGAACGTGCCAGTCTGCAAAAGCAACATGAGCTTTGGCGCGTCTTTAAAGGGTGGACAGATCGAATATGCGCTGGCCAGTCTTGGGGCTGTTTTTGCGCAAAAGAAAAATCTCTTTAATCCCAAATTCCTGCGCATGACCGCAGACATTCTTCGCTTCAACGCCAAGGGTTTGAAAGCAGCCAATGACACGTCAATGACCGTGCGCGAACTGTTGGACAAACTGGGCACCGGTGAATGGTTCCGCGACTATTATCTTTTGCCGCTGTCTGGTGCGATCTGGTCAACTCCGGTGGACCAAATTCTTGACTTTCCGGCCTATGCGCTGATGACTTTTTTTGAAAACCATGCCTTGCTCAGTCACACGGGCCAGCACCAGTGGTACACGGTAAACGGCGGCTCGGTTGAATACGTTCGCCGATTGCAGGCGGCGCTTGAGCGGCGCGGGGTTGATACACGGCTGAAAACTGCGGTGAAGGGCGTGCGCCGCAATCCGGTCGGCGTTTCAATTCAAACCGCCGAAGAGGCACCCGAGTTTTATGACGAGGTCATATTTGCAACCCATTCTGACGACAGTCTGCGGCTATTAGAGGATGCAACCGAGTTCGAGCGCACGCAGCTGTCCGCGGTTCAATATCAACCCAATGACATTATCTTGCATGCTGATCCCAGTGTGATGCCACATAATAAACGCTGTTGGTCCAGCTGGGTCTATACCGAAGCTGCAGATAAAACATCTGACCGGATTGATCTAAGCTATTGGATGAATTCCCTACAGCCAATTCCTGATGATGATCCACATTTCGTGACGCTGAACACCACCCGTCCGATCAAGCAAGAGCTGATTTATGATCAGAACACGTTTCGCCATCCGGTTTATGATCTGGCGGCTTTGCAGGCTCAACAGAGCATTGCAGCGCAAAATGGCACAAACCATACTTGGTTCTGCGGTGCTTGGATGAAAAACGGATTTCACGAAGATGGCTTGTCCAGTGGTTTGGATGTTGCGACCGCGATAGACGCGCAGATCGCGCTGCGGGTGGCCGCCGAATGAGCGAGGTGGCGCATATTCGCGGCACCACATGGCACGGCCGCAAAGGCGATCTGGAAAACTCGTTTCGCTACACGGTTGATTACCTTATGATCGACCTTGACCAAACGCAAAAAGCTCCGATGCTGTTTGGCCGCAATCGCGGGTGGCTTTTTAGCCTTTTTGACAGCGATCATGGGGGCCTCCCAAAAAAAGGGCTCGGGGTCAAATGGGTCCGCGATGTACTGCGGCAGCACGATATCCATTTAAACGGCAAGATATTATTGCTCGCCCACCCACGTATTTTCGGCCATGTTTTCAACCCTGTCAGCTTTTGGCTGTGTCATGACGACGACGATGCACTGTGCGCTGTGATTGCCGAAGTTTCAAACACATTCGGAGACCGCCACTCATACCTATGCAGCCATCCTGATCTGCGTCCGATACAGCCTGCTGACCGGCTGACAGCAGTCAAAATTTTTCATGTCTCACCCTTCCAACCGATCGAAGGAACCTATGAGTTTCGATTTGATTTCAGGGATCAAAAAGTGGGCATCTGGATTGATTTGCAGCTGCCGCATGGCGGTGTGATGGCGAATTTGATCGGGGCCTGCAAACCGCTGAAAAACCGGACTATCCTAGGCGCATTGTTGCGCCGGCCTTTGGGCTCGCGCCGGGTGCTTGGATTAATCCACTGGCAGGCGCTAAAGCTCTGGTGGAAAGGCGCTAAATACCGCACCCGCCCTGAGCCGCCCAAAGCCGAGGTATCCTAGGTGCGCCCTGAGCGGACCATCCCTCGGCTTCCATACGCACTTTTTGCCATGGTTCTAGGCGCTGCAGGATTGCCGATCTACATCCATGCGCCAAAGTTCTTTGTTGACCAATACGGCGTCGGCCTTGGCGCGCTTGGGGCCTCGCTTTTTGTTCTGCGGCTGCTGGATTTTGTCCAGGACCCGCTGCTCGGAACACTGGCTGAAAAAACCAGTGCGGCGCGCGCGCGGCCGGTTTGGGCGGCCAGTGCGGTTATGGCATTGGGCATGGTGGCACTGTTTGCAATCACCCCGCCCATCGCTCCGGTGCTGTGGTTTTCGCTCACGCTTTTTTGTGTCTTTAGCGGATTTAGCTTTCTTACCATCCGGCTTTATGCCCAAGGCGTCACCAGCTTTGGCGCGGATCGCCAATTAGACTTGGCACGCTGGCGTGAAACCGGCAGTCTTTTGGGGGTGTGCTGTGCTGCGATGGCGCCAAGTTTGCTGTTGGCCACGACGGACCGGCCCTTTGCGGCCTTTGCGGTGGGCTTTGCCGGCATGGCCATTATTGCCGGTTTTGTGATGTCAAAACACTGGTCGACCACTGCCCAAGACCTGCGCAGCGGCGGCGGCTTTTCTAAGGCCGTCGCAGACCCGGTGGTGCGCCAGCTTTTGATCCTTGCGGTGCTGAACACGGCCCCGGTGGCGGTGAGCTCAACGCTGTTTTTGTTCTTTGTGGAAAGCCGCCTGCAAGCGCCGGATATGGCTGGACCGCTATTGATATTGTTCTTTATCTCGGCGGCGATCTCTGCCCCGCTCTGGACCTTTCTGGCGGGCAGGTTTGGCCCAAGGCCGGTTTTGCTGGTGGCGATGATTGCCGCGATTGTCAGCTTTTTCTATGCGTTCTTTCTACAATCGGGTCAGGTCACGGCCTTTATGCTGATTTGCATCGCTAGCGGGGCAACACTGGGCGCGGATCTGTCGATTTTGCCTGCGGTTTTTGCAAAGCGGCTTGCGGTGACCAAAGCCCAGGCTGCGGTCGGGTTTGGGTTTTGGAATTTCGCCTCAAAACTCTCTTTGGCTTTGGCCGCAATCATTGTTTTGCCCGCGCTTGAGCGATTTGGCTATCAACCCGGTCTGGACAACAGTCAAAACGGATTACTTGCCTTGTCGGCGGGCTATGCAGCAGTGCCCTGCATTTTAAAACTTTTCGCAATTTGGGTACTGCTCCGGTTGCAGCTAGGGGATGACACAGCATGAAACATTGGGATGGCAAAAGATATTGGCTGGTGGGCGCAAGCGAAGGGCTGGGTGCATCGTTGGCCAAAGAAATGAGCGCTCAGGGAGCCGAACTTATCCTTTCTGCAAGAAATGAGGAAAAGCTCGCGGCGGTCGCACAAGGACTTGCAAATAAGGCAACTGTGTTGCCGTGTGATGTGGGGTCACAGGAAAGTGTCGACAAAGCCGTTTCGGCACTTGGAAAAATTGACGGTATTGTTTTTTTGGCGGCCGCGTACTGGCCGGTGTCCGCCCAGAACTGGGACAAGGAAAAATGCGCGGAAATGGCGAATGTAAATTTCCTCGGGGCCTGCCGGGTATTAGGCCCTGTCGTCGCGCAATTCACAAAGGCCAATTGCGGACATATCGTCATCACAGGTACGATTGCCGGTGTGCGCGGCCTTCCGTCTTCAATTGGCTATACGGCATCTAAAGCAGGGCTGATGACATTGGCGGAATGCATGAAAATCGACTTGCAGCATACGAATATCAAGCTGCAATTGATAAATCCTGGGTTTATTGAAACAAAGGCATCAGCCCGCAACAGCTTCAAGCTAACTGACGCGATGACGCCGGAATTTGCTGCACGTGAAATGTTAAAATTCATGTCCAAAAGAGGATTTTCTTACACCTATCCAAAAACAATTTTCACACTGTTCATTCGAGCACTTCAGTTCATGCCAAGCGCGATACACTACAAAGTCTGGAGCTCTTTCGTTAAACCCCGTTGACGCCCAATACGGCGCATTGGTCTAATAGTTTTGTCCAATCAAGCTCTGGTATGATCGACAATCTCTAAGTGTTGCGCAAGGTTCTTGATATCCCCCAGCCAGCCACTGACCAAATCGGCGGCATTGGGCGCTGCATGCACTCCGGCGTCAATTTGACCGTTCAAAACGGCGCGGATTGCATAGGACACCGGATACGAGACCAGCCGCGCCATGGCGGTTGAAGCCTCATCCCCCCAGGCGTCCATCACATAGGTTTTATGCCATACTGCATCCTCGCCGCGCTCGGCCTTTAGGCTGACGCATAAAACAACGCGGTCCGGCTCGCCCTCATCATAGGCATTTTCAGCCCAGAACTGATCTGACATCTCTTTCAGCCGTGCTTCACCGGCCTCGCCAGACAGGGTTTCAATTTCGGCAAAAACATCTGACCAAGCTTCGGTCCAGCCGTTAAGCCGCAGGGTGCCGCGCACGAACTCTTTGACCTTCCAGTTCGGGTCAAAGTGATATTGCGCCATAAAGGGCAGCGAGTCTCGGTTGGGATAGACCTCAAAGCTTTCCGGCACCGGCAGCGGGGCGGTATAGCTGCTAATCGCATCCCAAGGGCGGGCCACATCATATTCGGCAAAATCACGAATGGATTTGGACGGCGAGCGCAGCGCCTTAAGCACCCCAAGCGGTGACCAGCTAAATTTATAGCGAAACGGATTGGCAATCTTGGGAATGCCGCCGCAGTAAGATTTAAAGGACAGAGCATTTTCACCATCACAGGCGGACGAGGCGCGATACTCTTCTATCAGGTGATGCGCCATAAGGTGATCAATGCCCGGGTCAAGTCCCACTTCATTGACCAAGGCCACACCGGCGGCTTTTGCCGCGTCGTTCAAGGCACGCATTTCGGGCGCGATATACGAAGAGCTGACAAAATGCGCAGACTTGGAAATGGCCAGCTCTGCAAGCGGCACATGCCAGTCCCCGGGCAGCATGGAAACCACAACATCTCCGGCCTTTACGGTTTCGGCCAGCGCGCCCATGTCAAAACCGCGGATGCGGTCGGTTAGATCACCAACTGCCGCCTGCGCTTTATCAACAGAGCGGTTCCAGACCACCACGTCTTGTCCGTCTTGGATCAGCGCCCGCAACCCCGGGATTGCCGACAGACCCGTACCACACCAGTGAATTGTCATTTTACACCTCAGCTACATGTTGTTCAAAAACCATCTGCGCCCGTTGCCAGACGCCTTGGTCCAGAGTGTCTAGATTGCGCAGCGTTGGCAAGAGCTGCGCGGCAAAATCTTCTGAGCTTTCGCGCGGCAAAAGCGAGGGCAGATTATCGATTGCCATCACATCCAGCACCGGAGTATCTGCCACCCGAAGCGCGGGCGCCGCCCAATCAGAGGCCGTGGAATAGACCGGGATCGGGTTATAATCACTGTCGGGATCACAGGCGATATCGCCGATCACCCGTAGGTTTCGCGGCATGCTTACGGCTTCGGCGGGCACAAAAACCGGCGTGCCGGGGCGCGCCAAAATGCAATTGAAGAACAGATCATGCTGCAAAATTTCGCCAAATGGACCACCAGAGGCGGTTTCCGCCATATCCCATTTGGTCACTTTAAGGCCCAGCTCGGCGCAAAGATCCGCAGCGCCGGTGCCCACCCGCCCCAAAGCGCCGATGACAATGGCGCTTGGCGATGGATTGGCGCAGCGGCTGAGCGCCGCTCCTAGATCGGCCAGAGCCGCCGCGCGGTCGCTATAGGCGCCGATTGGGCCGCAAAGGCCGCCCTTTTGCTGGGCAATCCAGCAATGCATCGCCACCATAGCGCCGGCATAGCCAGCCCAATAGCCAAAGGCGGCCACCCGCCGGCCGCTTTCATCCACCAGATATTCAAGATCAAAAAGCGTGCCGCCGCCAGCTTTAAACCGGCGCAGCAAACGCGCGCCGGAATGTTGGCCTTTGAAGGCATGGCCGAACATAATATGCCGGTGGCGCAGGGGCGTGCCGTCGTCAGGTAATTCCTTAAGGCCAAAGATAATCGCATCGCGCGGCGCATCGGGCCAAGAATTGGTTTTGGCAATGGTGCATCCCGCAGCCCGGTAGCCATCGGTGGAAATCGCGCGGTTTGCGCTGTCCTCGACCGTGACCTGATATCCTGCCTCAATCAGCGCTTTTGCGCCCTCGGGGGTGATGCCCACCCGATCTTCATTTTCGCGTTGTTCGGCGCGTACCCAAAGATGTGTCATTGGCCCTCGCTTTTAGATATAGGTTTTTGAATGTATGCGCTCTGGCAGATCAAGATGCGGTGTCGCGCAATATTGGGTCAGCGATGGCGCATTATGGATCAGCTCAAAGCTGTTCAGGCTGGTATGCGGCACGCTTAGGAAAAGCCTAAAGCAGTGATCTGCTTCGACTTTTAAAACGGTTGCTGCGACGGCGGCGATCACCCCGGCTGAGGATACCAAAAGGACTTTTTCTTGGCCTGCGAGAGCTTCAAGAACAACATCCAATATTCGATTTTGAAAATGCTCATATGTCTCGATGGGAGAGGAAATTTTACCTTCTTTCCAGTACCTTAGTATTGTTTTAATCTGCTCGGCAAACTCGGCTTGTGTGGTCGGGTATGCAACATTATGCCGGCGCTCTAGATCTGCTGCCAGACCAAAATAATCCATCTCATTAAGCCGCGCATCCTGTTCGTGTGGTAGGCCAAATTGATTGATCCCCTGCGCTGTTTCGATCTGCCGTTTGAGCGTGCCGGAATAGATTTTTTCAAATTTTGGCTCAATCTGGCCAAAATACTCGCCCAGCCATTTTGCCTGTTGATGACCTGTTGCGCTGAGCTGGTCATAGCTGGCCTCATCGCGGGCCTGTGAATTGGCCTGACCGTGGCGCACAATCATCACATTGGACATGATTTTCCTATCTTGCAACTTGCCGAAACAATAACCAGGAGTTTCTTTGAGCATAAAAACGAGCCTAGGAAAAGCCCTTGGCGATGCCGCATGTTAAAAACATTATGTCAGGGCAATGGATGCGCAGGCAGAGCCTGATTTTATGCTAAATTTGATAGATTGACGCCGATCGGAAACATCAGTGGCGCAAAAAATAGGTACAATGTCGGGATTGGCAGGATGGGCCTATACAGTCTATGGTTATATCACCCGGTACAGTAAGGGGCGATCAGATGACTGACACCATTCGTTTTACGCTCGACGGAGAAGAGGTCGAAGCCGAACGCGGTATGACCATTTGGGAAATTTCCAATGGCCGCGGTCTGGTGATCCCGCATCTGTGCCATAAGCCAGCGCCCGGGTACCGGCCTGATGGCAACTGCCGCGCCTGTATGGTCGAGATCGAAGGCGAACGCACTCTGGCCGCATCCTGCATTCGAGAGCCGCAAGAGGGCATGGTGGTGCATACCGATACCGCTCGCGCCGAAAATGCGCGTAAAATGGTGGTGGAAATGCTGCTGGCGGATCAGCCCGAGCGAGATGTGGCGCATGATAAATCCTCGCATCTGTGGGATATGGCCGAGCTGAACGGTGTCAGCGAAAGCCGGATGCCGAAATTGGAAAAAGACCGCATCCCATTGCTGGATGACAGTCATGTGGCGATGAGCGTAAACTTGGATGCCTGCATTCAATGCGGGCTATGCGTGCGCGCCTGCCGCGAAGTGCAGGTCAATGATGTGATTGGCATGTCGGGCCGCGGCCATGATGCCTATCCGACCTTTGATTTTGCCGATCCCATGGGCGATAGCACCTGTGTGGCCTGTGGCGAATGCGTTCAGGCCTGCCCGACAGGTGCGCTGATGCCGTCCACCGTGGTGGATGAGCAGCAGATCGGAGATAGCGGCGATTATGACCGCGAGGTTAAAAGCGTTTGCCCGTTCTGCGGCGTCGGCTGTCAGGTGTCGTTGAAGGTCAAGGATGATAAGGTCAAATTTGTCGAAGGCATCAACGGGCCGGCCAACGAAGGTCGGCTTTGCGTGAAAGGCCGCTTTGGGTTTGATTACATCCATCATGATCACCGGCTGACGAAACCGTTGATCCGGCGCGAAGATGCGCCCGCTAAGGGGCTTAATGTTGATCCGTCAAACTGGCAGGAATTTTTCCGCGAAGCCAGCTGGGACGAAGCGCTCGATTTTGCCGCAGATGGTTTAAGCGCTTTGCGCCGCAACAAAGGCGGCCCCTCGGTGGCCGGTTTTGGCAGCGCCAAATGCACCAATGAAGAAGCTTATCTATTCCAAAAAATGATCCGTCAGGGTTTTGGTCACAATAATGTGGATCACTGCACGCGGCTGTGCCATGCCTCATCGGTTGCGGCGCTGATGGAAAATGTCGGCTCGGCGGCGGTGACCGCCACATTTAACGAAATCGAAAATGCCGATGTCGCCATTGTCATCGGTGCCAATCCGGTTGAAAACCACCCGGTTGCGGCAACCTATTTCAAACAGTTTACCAAACGCGGCGGCAAGCTGATCGTGATGGATCCACGCGGTCAGGCGCTGAGCCGGTTTGCATCCCATATGCTTCAGTTCCGGCCCGGTGCAGATGTGTCCATGCTCAACGCGATTATGCATGTGATTGTCGAAGAAAAGCTGTACGATCAGCAATATATAGAGGCCTATACCGAAAACTGGGAGGCTGAGAAGGACCATCTCAAAGATTTTGCCCCCGAGAAAATGGCCGAGATGTGCGGCGTTGAGGCCAATGTACTGCGCGATGTGGCGCGCACCTTTGCCGGCGCGCAAGCGGGGATGATTTTCTGGGGCATGGGTGTGTCCCAGCATATTCACGGCACGGATAATAGCCGCTGTCTGATTTCATTGGCCCTGATGACGGGACAGGTGGGGCGGCCGGGCACTGGCCTGCATCCGCTGCGCGGGCAAAACAATGTGCAGGGCGCCTCGGACGCGGGGCTTATCCCGATGTTCCTGCCCGATTATCAAACTGTCACCGATGACGGAGTGCGCAGCGCCTTTACCAGCGTGTGGAATTCGGGCGATTTTTCATCGCAAAAGGGCCTGACCGTGACCGAAATTATGGATGCGGTGCATGCTGGCGATATTCATGGAATGTATATTTTGGGCGAAAACCCGGCGATGTCGGATCCCGATGTCGAACACGCCCGTGATGCTTTGGCCAAATTAAGCCATCTGGTGGTGCAGGATATTTTCCTCACCGAAACGGCCAATTATGCCGATGTTATCCTGCCGGCTAGTGCCTTTGCCGAGAAATCCGGCACCGTCACCAATACCAACCGTCAGGTTCAGATGGGCCGGCCCGCAGTGCCCCCCCCCGAAGAGGCGCGCGAAGATTGGTGGATTGAGGTGGAACTGGCCAACCGCTTGGGGCTTAATTGGGACTATCAAAGCCCGGCCGATGTGTTTGCCGAAATGAAGCTTAACATGGCGTCCTTGGACAATATCACATGGGACCGGCTGTCGGCCGAAAACGCGGTGACCTATCCGTCGCTTTCACCAGAGGACCCCGGTCAGGCCATTGTCTTTGGCGATGGATTTCCGCGCACCGACGGGCGGGCCAAGTTCACACCGGCCAGTGTGATAGCGCCCGATGATGTGCCCGACGCCGAATATCCGATGATTTTAACCACAGGGCGGCAACTTGAGCATTGGCATACAGGGTCGATGACAAGACGCTCGAATGTTCTGGATGCGGTTGAGCCTGAGGCAAACTGCTCATTGCATCCCAAAACCTTGCACCGGCTTGGGGTAGAGCCCGGCGGCCATGTACGGCTGACCACGAAACGCGGCAGCGTGGTGGTGATGGCCCGCGCCGACCGCGCTGTGGCCGAGGATATGGTGTTTTTGCCCTTTGCCTATGTCGAAGCAGCGGCCAATATTTTGACCAACTCGGCAGTTGATCCTTACGGTAAAATTCCCGAGTTTAAATTTAGCGCGGTCAAAGTGGAAAAAGCCAAAGTGGATCAAGTGGCGGCCGAGTAAAAGCTGCGCGGCTATGATGGGTTTGCTTGCCGCTCGACGGTGAATGAAAAATCT
>CBFHXE010000045.1:0-21143 GCA_965659715.1 uncultured Paracoccaceae bacterium
TGCTGTTGAGCAGGCCTATGGCCTCGGCTTGAGCGATGAGTTTATTCCGGCCACGGTTTTAGGCGACTACCAAGGAGCCAATGATGGGGATGGTGTTTTCTTCCTAAATTTCCGTGCAGATCGGGCCAGAGAGATCTTAAGCGCGCTTGCAGATCCGGGGTTTGACGCATTTCCAACGTACAAGCGCCCCAGATGGGCCTCTGTGCTGGGCATGGTCAATTATTCTAATCGGCATGACGAATTTATGAGCACCTGCTTTCCAAAACAAGAGATTGTGAACACATTAGGCGCATGGGTGGCGCAGCATGGAAAGCGTCAATTTCGCTTGGCCGAAACAGAAAAATACCCCCATGTAACATTTTTTCTAAATGGTGGAAAAGAGCCGCCAGAAAATAATGAAGATCGGTTCATGCCAAAGTCACCCGCTGTAGCAACCTATGATATGCAACCGGAAATGTCGGCGCCAGAAGTGACCAAAAGCTTTGTTGCGGCAATTGAAAACGGATATGACCTAATCATCACTAATTTTGCAAATCCGGATATGGTGGGTCATACTGGTAATCTAGAGGCTGCAAAAAGGGCCTGCTCAGCTGTTGATGTTGGTTTGGCCCACATCATTAAGGCGCTTGAAAAGACCGGTGGAACGATGATTTTAACGGCTGACCATGGGAATTGTGAAACGATGATAGACCCTGAAACCGGCACGCCACATACGGCACATACTTTGAACCCTGTGCCGGTTGCGCTTGTTGGGGCATCGCCTGATGTGGGTCTCCGTGATGGTGGGCGGTTGGCGGACCTTGCGCCAACTCTTTTGGATTTAATGCAGCTTGAAGTGCCTGTAGAAATGACTGGAAAGAGCCTGTTATCGCGATGAGTTGGATCAAGTTGACACTAATGTGCGCGCAGCTCTTTGGCGTCATTTTCGTAACCTCGGCCTATGCCCAAACAGATTTGCTAGCGTCAGCCCAAGAAGCGACAAAAAAACTGGATCAAGCTTCAATTGATTTGGTAGCGGCCTATAGCGCCAAAAACCGAGTGGCCGCATTGACCAAAACAATTCGCGCCTTTGAGTTGGGCTCGGCATCCGTGCGGCAAGGTCTACGCCGAATAGCGATTAAAAAAGCGCAGGTTTCTGCAAAGATAAACCAGCAAGAATTAGAAACGAGCCGGCTGATCGGCATCTTATATAGCATTAATAAAGCACCCCGATTTCAATATCTAGTCCATCCAGACGGGGCATTAAAAACGGCAAGGGCCGGCATGATCGTGGCCGATATTTTACCGGCTCTACAACACAGCATCGCACCCCTAAAACAAAACCTTGAAGAACTAGAGGCTTTGAACCAACTACAGAAAAAGACACAAGATACTTTAAGTACAGGCCTGCTAGATTTGCAGCAGGCGAAAGCCGCGCTGTCTAAAGCCATTGCGAAAAGAACAGATTTGCCACAAAGGTTTATTGAAGATCCGGCAAAAACCGCCCTTTTGGTTGCCGCTTCCCAAAGCTTATCTGATTTTTTAAAGGGCCTAGAAATTATTGCGTCCCAGATTGTTGATGGCTCGTTGCCTGACATTACCAATCGCAAAGGTAGTTTGCCGATACCCGTTTTAGGAAGAGTGCTTCGGAAGTTTAACGAAGCCGATGCTGCGGGTATCAAGCGGCCGGGAGTGATAATTGCCGCTGCCCCGGGGGCCATCGTCACCAGCCCAACTGCAGCAACCATACGCTATAACGGAGAGTTGCTTGATTATGGATTGGTTTCAATTCTTGAACCTCAGGCCGGCATCTTAATTGTGATCGCAGGTATGGGGGCAGTTTATGGTGATATTGGCGATGTTCTTCCAGCAGGAAGTCCTGTGGGGCTTATGGGCGGCAACGCAAGCCCAGAGTTCACAACCGCGCTAGCAAAGTCGAACACGGCTAGCGATCGGACTGAAACGCTCTATATAGAGATAAGAGAAAATGAAACGCCGCAGGATCCACTCACGTGGTTCCAACAGGTAAAGGAAGATCCGTTATGAAAAAATTTGTTCTTGCCGCAAGTTTAGGCTGTGGCCTTGGGATTTGGGCTGCAATCCAGTTCACCGGGCCCGTTCTAGCGCAAAACAATTTGGATAAAGCCTCGGTCTATGAACAGTTGGATCTTTTTGGCGATATTTTTGAACGTATTCGTGCGCAATATGTCGAAGAGGTTGATGAAGCCGATTTAATCGAAGCCGCGATCAACGGCATGCTGACATCGCTTGATCCCCACTCAAGCTATTTGTCGCCAAAAGATGCAGAAGAAATGCGGTTTCAAACTCGGGGTGAGTTTGGCGGGTTGGGAATTGAAGTGACCCAGCAGGACGGTTTCGTAAAGGTAGTTTCACCGATAGATGACACGCCAGCAGATGCCGCCGGTATTGAGGCGGGTGATTTTATCACCCATGTAGACGGCCAAAGCGTTCTTGGCCTAACGCTAGATGAAGCCGTTGAAATGATGCGGGGCCCGAAAGGTTCGGAAATTATCATTACAGTGGTGCGCGAAGGCGAAGATGAACCCTTTGATGTTTCAATTATTCGGGACACCATAAAGCTTACCGCTGTTCGGGTCCGCTCAGAAGGACAAACCGTGGTGTTACGGGTAACAACCTTTAATGACCAAACCTATCCTAACCTGTCTGACGGTATTGATAAATATATCGAAGAAGCGGGCGGTATCGAAAATGTAAACGGGTTTGTTTTAGATTTGCGCAATAATCCGGGCGGTCTGCTGTCTCAGGCAATCAAAGTCTCTGATGCCTTTTTGGAAAAAGGTGAGATCGTCTCGACCCGGGGGCGCGATCCTCAGGATGGTGATCGTTATAATGCCACCCCTGATGATCTTGCCTTTGGCAAGCCGATTGTGGTTTTGATAAATGGTGGATCTGCCTCTGCTTCAGAAATTGTCGCGGGCGCTTTGCAAGACCACCGCCGCGCCATAGTCGTAGGAACCAAAAGCTTTGGCAAAGGGTCAGTACAGACGGTTATGCCATTACGTGACGACGCTGCCATGCGCTTGACCACAGCGCGCTATTATACCCCCTCGGGGCGATCCATTCAGGCGCTGGGCGTTTCGCCAGACATCGTTGTTGAGCAGCCGCGCCGCAAGCCTGATGAGGATGACGGCGATGCCACACGCAGCGGCCGCAGTGAAGCCGACCTAAGAGGGTCTCTAGACAATGACAGTCTAAGTGAAGATGAGATTCGCCAGATAGAGGCCGATCGGGAAGAGGCTGACCGGGCCGCACAATTGCGCGAAGATGACTATCAACTGGCTTACGCGATCGATTTGCTTAAAGGTCTGACAGCTTTGTCACTGCGTGAGTAATCTGACCAGCGTTAAAGACCAAAGTTGCTTAACTGCAGCGTTATTGAAAATGCAAAGGATCGGGCGTTTTCAAAGGGTATAGCTTTGTTTGGGTCCGCAATTGCAAATCAAAAGCCCATCTCTTACAGAGGGCCGCTAGAGTGTATATTAAGAAAAGGTGAGCCAAACATGGCCTCAGATGCACGTGATGCCCTACCCTATCGCTTGAATGTTGGCATAATGCTCGTCAATCATGAGGGCCTTGTTTTTGTAGGTCAGCGGCGTGACAACCATTCCGATGCCTGGCAAATGCCGCAGGGCGGAATTGATAACGGAGAAAATCCAAAACAGGCCGCGTTGCGCGAACTGCACGAAGAAACCGGCGTTCCCGCAAACTTGGTTCAAATACTGGCGGCTTCAAAAGACTGGATAAGCTATGACCTGCCAAAAGAGCTCATCAGCCAGCTCTGGGGGGGCCGTTTTCGGGGGCAAAAGCAAAAATGGTATCTCATGCGCTTTTTAGGCTCAGATGCCGAGGTGAATATTCAAACCGAAACGCCCGAATTTTCAGCTTGGAAATGGATGGCTGCCAACGCTCTTGTCGAGAATATTGTTCCTTTCAAGAAATCTGTTTACGAACAGGTACTGTCTGAGTTTTCCCACCATCTTGTAAAACCGGACCCGCAAAACCCATGAGCGTTATGATCCCAGCTTGGGTTAATGGCCAATTGGTGCCTGTGGAAAAGCTGAAAGCCCACCAAGACGGTTTGCTGCACAAAGCCGTGTCGGTGTTTATGATTTACGGCTCGTCAATTTTAATCCAGCGGCGCGCATTGGCAAAGTACCATACGCCCGGCTTATGGGCCAATACCTGCTGCACCCATCCATTTTGGGACGAACCTGCGATACAGTGTGCTAAACGCAGGATGAAAGATGAGCTTGGAATAGCTGATTGCCAACCTGTTTTTCGGGATACAATCGAGTATCGCGCTGATGTTGGTAATGGATTGACAGAACATGAACGTGTGTCGGTGTTTTCCGCTCATGTTCAAGCGCCGCCCCAGATGGCGCTCAACCAAGACGAGGTGATGGGCGTCAGATGGGTTAACTATCACACGTTAAAAACAGAAGTTCAGAATGATCCAGATAAATTTACCCCGTGGTTAAAAATATATCTAGACCAGCATTCCGAAAGCATTTTTGACGCTAAGCTTTTAAATCCTGCTGCCCCTTAAAGGCTATATTGCGCAAGCTCTACATAGGATTTAAGCGATTGATCCACCAGTTCCAAGAGCCGGCCAGACAAGATAGGCAGCGGCCCTTCAGCTGCGTCAAAGCCGGTGGAATTATGCACTGCCCCATACCAGTGTGGGGCCCAAACGCCATCGCAACTTTGGCCGCCTTTGGTCCATTTTAGCATCTTTGCATCAAACCCCAGACCAAGAGCGCCGCAGAGGTCCCGCAACTTCTGTTCTGGGTTTGACCGGATATCCGCACTGTTTATTACAATTGGTTTTTGACCATTTTCGATAAGATATCGAAACAGATCTGCCTGTTGATGAAAGCCGATGTCTTCAATTTTTGGATCTGGGTACTTTTTTGCGAAACTGGCAACAACCCGCGCTGGATGACGGATGAGGAACACATTTGTAACCTTTAGCATCCAGTCGCGCGGAATAGCTTCAATCATATGTTGGGTCATATGTTTGTGATACACATTAGGGCAGCCATCAGGGTTTGGCTCTAACAGAGTATCCACCACTTGATACGGGTCCTGAGGCTGCGCCTGCAAAATTTGATCCCGCATCGGGTGCTGCAGTCCGGTCAGATTTAGATAGGCGGCATAAAAAGGCTCGTCCACCGCCGAAAAATCAGACCGGCTCGCAAAGGCATACATCATGGCCGTCGATAGGTTTCGGGGCCCGGACCACATTGCCAGCTGCATTATGCGTTTTCCTGAGAGATAAGGGTTTTATAGAGAGATCTTAGCTGTTTTGTCATTGGGCCGATTTCGCCCGTTCCAATAATGCGCCTATCGATTTCACCCACGGGGGTCTGCGCCCCAAATGTACCAGTCAAAAAGGCTTCTTCAGCGCTATAGACATCCACCAGAGAAAAATTGCGCTCGAACACAGGGATTTCGTTGTCGCGGCACAGGTCAATGACCTTTTGTCGGGTGATCCCGTTCATACAGTAATCGCCAGTACTGGTCCAAACCTCACCCCCTCGCACGATAAAGAAATTACAGGCATTGGTGGTGTTTACAAAGCCATGAACATCCAACATGAGCGCTTCGTCCGCCCCGGCCTTTTCAGCCGCAATACAGGCTAAAATACAATTTAGTTTTGAATGGGAATTAAGCTTGGGATCTTGGGTCATCGGCAAACCGCGCAAATGCGGCACGGTGGCCAGCCGAACAGGACGGGGAATTTTAGGGCGTGAATGCTCTAGGATCATAACAATTGTTGGGCCAGACTTGGACAGCGAAGGGTGTTGAAACGGGCGGCTTTTGATGCCGCGTGTGATCATGACCCTTGCATGAGCATCACTGACCATATTGTTGGCTTTTTGGGCTTCAAAAAGCGCCTCTTTGATCTGTTCGCGGTTTAAGCCAATGGATAGATCAATCGCTTTTGCAGCAGCAAATAGCCGATCAATATGCTCGTCAATAAAGGCCCAGCGCCCATTATAAAGTCGCAATCCTTCCCACACACCATCCCCCAGCATAAAGCCGCTGTCAAAAACGCTTACCTTGGCCTCCGCTTTGGGAACAATTTGACCATCAACATAAATTAAGACGGTCTCATTTCTGCTGTCTTCTTCGGCTTGGTGGGTGGTGACCTGATCAATCATGTGGCTCTCCTTAACGCGGCCGAGGCTAGGAGGATTTTTACAAAGTTCCAAGTGGTAAATTCATGTCACCTCTGCGTGATTTCCGCGCAAAAAACTTGGCAAATCCAAGAACGGCTATACATTCCACTCTATTACTTTTGGAGGTAAATTATGTCACAATTTATGCATCTTTCGCACCGCGTCACCCATTTGGTCGCTTTTCTAGGTCTCGCCTTGGGGATTTCTTCCACTGCCATCGCAGCACAAAGTGATCGGTTGGTTGTTGCCGGCGGGTGCTTTTGGTGCGTAGAGGCCGACTTTGAAAAAGTTGCCGGTGTTCAAGAAGTAGTCTCTGGCTATACCGGCGGCACCGTTGAAAACCCGACCTATAAACAGGTGGTTCGAGGCGGCACAGGGCATTATGAAGCGGTTGAGATTCAATTTGATCCCACCGCTGTTTCGGTTGATGCGTTGCTTGATCTGTTTCTGAGATCAGTAGATGTTTTAGATGACGGAGGTCAGTTTTGTGATCGCGGCCACAGCTACAAAACAGCCATTTTTACCTCTAGCGACGCCCAAGAAACCGCAGCAAAAGAAGCGGTTGAAAACGCTGAAGCTGCGCTGGGTAAGCGGATTGTGACCCCCATTTTGCCCTTGAAAGAATTTTATATCGCAGAAGATTACCATCAAGATTACTACAAAGGCAAAAAGCTGGTTTTCACCCGTTTTGGTCCGCGCAGACAGTCAGAGGCCTATGAATTATATCGCCGAGCTTGTGGCCGCGATGAACGGGTCAAGCAAGTTTGGGGAATGGACGCCTCATTTTTAAAGTAGACTATGGCCCAAACCGGTCCTGAATATCTTTTAGGTCTGGTATAACATCTGCTGTTCCGTGGCGCGTCACCATAATAGCCCCGGCACGGCTGGCCAATTTTAACGCTTGCTCCATTGCCAAACCGCGATCCAACCCGGCAACCAGATATCCGGTAAATGTATCCCCTGCTCCCGTTGTATCAACGGCTTCAACTGGCTCTGCATCAAAGACCTTGGACACTCCGGTTTCTGCATTAAACCAACGGCAGCCTTTGGCGCCCAAGGTAATTACGACCTGCGCCACACCTAGATCTTGCGGCGGTTTGCCTGTGGCTTTTTGCAGCTGATCTGCTTCGATCTGGTTTAAAACCAAAAGATCAACCATCGGCAACATCTTCTGGACCGCACCGACATCAAACGGCGCAGCAGCGTAAACAACTTTTAACCCGAGCTTTTTGGCAAGGCTTGCGGCCTCAAATTGCATATTTGTTTCATTTTGTGCCAAAAAGTAATCGCCCGTGCTGGATTGTCCAAGCGCTGCACCAATGGCACTCTCAGTGATTTCCAAATTTGCGCCAGAGTGGATTACAATTGCATTTTCGCCCAACCGGTCAACCATGATAATCGCGTGCCCCGTGGCAGACCCATAGGTTATATGGCGTGTATCCACCCCGTATTCTGTCAGGCGCTCGATGGCCCAATCGCCATCGCGCCCAACTGCGCCGATATGCACAACATGAGCCGCAGCGCGCGCAGAAGCAACGGACATATTTGTACCTTTGCCGCCCAGTCCCCGGCTCACTGAATGGGCGCTAATGGTTTCCCCCGGTTCGGGCAACGCATCTACACTATAGGACAGATCCGCATTGATAGACCCAAGGTTATATATGGCCATCCAGATAACTCCTTTGTCTTATAAGCAGCCTTTGCTGGTACACTCTGGCAAAGTTATCCTACCTTACAGGCGGCTAAAACAGCCATATTTAAAATATCTGTTGCCGTTGAAACCGATGAACAGATTTGGATAGATTCGTCCACGCCCGCTAAAATAGGGCCAATAACAGTTGCGCCCGCCATTTCTTGCATCAATTTAACCGAAATGCTGGCTGAGTGCCGCGCTGGAACAACTAAAATATTGGCTGGCCCTGTCAGTCTTGAAAACGGATACGCCTGCATTGAATGGGTGTTTAAAGCCACATCGACCGCCATTTCACCCTCGTATTCAAATGAAACACCGCGCCTATCCAAAACCTCGGGCGCAAGATGCATTTTTTCAGCCCGCTCTGAAACCGGATACCCAAAAGTGGAAAAGCTGACAAATGCCACCCTCGGTTCAAGCCCCAAGTGGCGCGCAACACCTGCCGCCCGCTCGGCGATATTTGCCAAATCTTCGGCTTCGGGCCATTCATGAACCAATGTGTCGGCAATCAATACGATCCGGCCGCGATGCAAAACCGCCGTAACACCTGCCACCCCATGCTCGGAGTCAGCATCAAAAACATGGTTGATCAATCCCATAACGTGCGCTGACTTGCGCGTAGCGCCGGTGACCAAGCCATCCCCGTGCCCATGCGCCAACATCAAAGCTGAAAAGACATGCCGATCGCGCGCCGCCAGCCGGTGCACATCAGCGCGGTCATGACCTTTGCGTTGCAATCTAGAATAAAGAAAATCTTTATAGGCTGCTAAGTGGTCGGTATTTGCGGCGTTCACAATTTCAAGCTCTTGAAAGGCCTCGCCCATTCCAGCGGCTTCAAGCTTGCTTTTAACGTCATGCTCGCGTCCAACCACCAAAGCTTTGCCAAAGCCAGATCGTTGATACATCACCGCTGCCCGAAGCACTTTGGGATCATCGCCTTCGGCAAAAATCATACGCGCCTGAGCAGCGCGAGCGCGATCGTTTATGCTGCGCAAAATGCTTGCCGTGGGATCCATGCGGGTCTTTAAGGTCAGCTCATAAGCTTCCATATCAATGATAGGTCGGCGGGCAGCACCGGTTTCCATACCAGCCTGCGCAACAGCGGGAGGAATGCGGTAGATCAGGCGCGGATCAAATGGGGTAGGAATAATATAGTCGCGTCCAAAGGTTAGTTTTTCACCATAGGCCATGGCCACTTCGTCCGGAACATCTTCGCGCGCCAAATCCGCCAGGGCCTGAGCACATGCGATTTTCATTTCATCATTGATGGCGCGTGCATGAATGTCGAGCGCGCCGCGAAACAGATAGGGAAACCCCAAAACGTTATTGACCTGATTTGGATAATCGCTGCGCCCTGTGGCAACGATTGCATCGGCGCGCACTTCGCGCGCTTCTTCCGGTGTAATTTCAGGGTCGGGATTTGCCATGGCAAAAATCACCGGATTTTCCGCCATTGATACAAGCATATCCTGGGTTACTGCGCCCTTTACGGACACGCCCAAAAACACATCCGCACCGCGCATTGCTTCTTCTAACGTTCGGGTTTTGGTTTTGATGGCATGGGCTGATTTCCATTGGTTCATACCTTCGGTGCGGCCTTGATAAATCACGCCCTTGGTATCACAGACGATGCAGTTTTCATGCCGCGCACCCATTGTTTTTAGAAGCTCAATGCAGGCAATACCGGCAGCGCCGGCCCCGTTCAAAACGATTTTGACATTTTCGATTTTCTTGCCGCTGATGTGCAGGGCGTTGATTAAACCAGCTGCGCAGATCACGGCGGTTCCATGTTGATCGTCATGAAACACCGGAATGTCCATTTCCTCTTTCAGACGTTGTTCGATAATAAAGCATTCGGGGGCTTTGATATCTTCTAGGTTTATTCCGCCAAAGGTGGGACCAAGTAATTTCACCGCTTTGCAGAACTCATCCGGATCTTCTGTGTCCACCTCAAGATCAATACTGTTCACATCTGCAAAGCGTTTGAAAAGAACGGCTTTTCCTTCCATCACCGGTTTGCTGCCCAGCGCACCCAGATTACCAAGACCCAAAACAGCCGTACCGTTCGAGATCACCGCAACCAGATTTCCTTTGTTTGTGTAATCATAGGCTAGCTCGGGGTTTTCGGTTATTTCTTCGCAGGGAACAGCCACGCCCGGTGAATATGCCAAAGACAGATCGCGCTGGGTTGTCATTGGAACGGTTGCTGCCACCTCCCACTTGCCCGGGGTGGGATCGAGGTGAAAGGCGAGCGCGTCTTCTCGTGTAATTTTTGACTTTGACATTGGAAATCCCTTTATTGCGCAAATTAGTCTTAGCGCGCAATTTTATAACCTTCAACCGGTTCGTTTTCGACTTTCCCCTTCTGTCAGCTATGGCTAAGTTACCAGCGTTACCGTGAGGAGTTTTTCGTGACACCAATGATGGCACAATATCAGGACATCAAGGCGCAATACCGCGATGCTTTGCTGTTTTACCGCATGGGTGATTTTTACGAATTATTTTTTGACGACGCTGTTGCCGCCGCCGAAGCACTGGACATTGCGCTTACGAAACGCGGCAAGCATCAGGGCGAAGAAATACCAATGTGCGGCGTTCCGCACCATGCGTCGGAAAACTATCTTTTGACCCTGATAAGAAAGGGCTTTCGCGTTGCCGTTTGTGAACAATTGGAAAGCCCGGCAGAGGCGAAAAAGCGGGGCAGCAAATCCGTTGTGCGGCGTGATGTTGTGCGCCTGGTCACCCCCGGTACACTAACCGAAGACTCGCTGTTAGAGCCCAGACAACATAATTTTCTAGCGGCCTTTTCCAAAGTCCGTGATGCCTATGCTTTGGCCTGGGTGGATATTTCGACCGGCGTGCTGTGTGTAAGCCCCCTTGCGCTGGTTCAATTGGGCCCAGAGCTTGCAAGGCTGCAGCCAAGCGAAGTGATCTTATCAAACTCGGCACATGAAGAGTTGTCACAAATATTCGAGGATGCCGGCGTTCCAACCACATCGCTGGGCGCTGCCGCCTTTGACAGCGCAGCGGCAGAAAAGCGCATTAAATCCCTTTTTGATGTTGGCGCTTTGGATGCGTTTGGAAATTTTGGCCGCGCCGAAACTTCGGCTTTAGGCGCGATTATTGAATATTTGGACATCACGCAAAAAGGCCGGCTTCCGATGTTGCGGCCGCCCGTGCGAGATGCCAGCTCAAAGGTGATGCAGATTGATGCAGCCACACGCCGCAATCTTGAAATCACCCAAGCGCTGTCCGGTGGGCGGGCGGGGTCATTACTGGCAACAATTGACTGCACTGTCACCGCAGCAGGCGGGCGATTGCTTGAGCAGCGGCTATCGGCCCCCTCGCTGCAGCTTGACGTTATTGAAAATCGTCAAAGCCTGATTGATCTCATGCTCAGCAGCCCAAATGAGATGTGCTCTGTGCGCGATATGTTGAAAGCAGTGCCGGATTTAGACCGTGCGCTCTCGCGGCTTTCGCTTGAGCGTGGCGGCCCAAGGGACATCGCCAATATTCGCGATGGCTTAGAGCAAGCCAAAGACATGGACCCGCTTATCAGCAGGCTTGATTTGAAACCCTCGTTGGAAACTTTGAACGCATCCTTTACCGGCCATGACGCGCTCATTGAGCTTTTGGGTCAGGCGGTGGTAAGCGAGCCGCCTTTACTGGCACGCGATGGTGGTTTTGTTGCCAGCGGTTTTGATGCAGATCTGGATGAAGCCAGAAAGCTGCGCGATGAAGGGCGCGGCGTGATTGCCGCGATGCAAAAGGAATACATTGAAAAAACCAACATATCGTCGCTGAAAATTAAACATAACAATGTGCTGGGGTATTTTATCGAAACCACTGCGACCCACGCGGAAAAAATGCTGGCCGCGCCGCTGGCTGAAACTTTTATCCATCGGCAAACAACAGCCAATCAGGTGCGCTTTACCACCGTTGAGCTTTCTGAGATTGAAACCAAAATTTTGAACGCTGGAAATCGTTCTTTAGAAATTGAAAAGCGCATATTTACAGAGCTTACGGCAGCGATCTTGGATGTGGCAGAAGCCATTTCAACCACCGCGCAAGCCATAGCTGAAATCGATTTGGCAAGTTCACTGGCGGATTTGTCAGAAAAAAACAACTGGTGCAGGCCGGTGGTTGATGACAGCTGTGCATTTGACATCTCAGGCGGCCGGCATCCTGTTGTTGAGCGTGCTTTGATGAACAGTGGCGATCCGTTTATCGCCAATGATTGTGATTTATCAAACAGCGCTATTTGGCTGCTGACCGGTCCAAACATGGCTGGTAAATCCACTTTTTTGCGGCAAAACGCGCTGATTGCGCTGTTGGCACAAATGGGCTGCTTTGTTCCGGCCGTCAGCGCGCATATCGGATTGGTTGGCCAATTGTTCAGCCGCGTGGGCGCTTCGGACGATTTGGCGCGCGGGCGATCAACGTTTATGGTTGAAATGGTCGAAACTGCTGCCATTTTAAATCAAGCTGACAGCAAGGCCCTTGTCATACTGGATGAAATTGGTCGGGGAACCGCCACATATGACGGCTTATCCATCGCATGGGCAACTTTGGAACATTTGCATGAGGTCAATAAAGCACGGGCGCTTTTTGCCACGCATTACCACGAACTGACCGCACTTTCTAAAAGCTTGACCAATGTTGAAAATGCCACCGTCCGGGTTAAAGAATGGGAGGGCGAGGTAATCTTCCTACATGAGGTGCACAAAGGGTCTGCTGATCGGTCTTATGGGGTGCAGGTTGCCAAATTGGCCGGATTGCCAGAGGCGGTCATTGAGCGCGCTCGGGTTGTTCTTGGAACCTTAGAGCGCGGTGATCGTCAGGGATCTGAGAAAAAGCAGAGCCTGATGGATGGTCTGCCCTTGTTTTCCGCAACGCCTCCCCCGCAAGTAGCCGCGGGGCCTTCGCAACTGGAACAGGCGATGGAAGATATTCACCCAGATGACCTTTCGCCCAAAGAAGCGCTAAAAATTCTTTATGAGCTAAAAGAGCTTTTGGAGCGGTAAATCACCCACCCTGACATAAAAATGGCAAGGCGCCTATACGGATTTAAGTAGCAGGGGTCGAGGACACGCCGACCTGACTTGGGCGCAGCAAGCGATCATGCAGCATAAAGCCTTCGGCAGATACCTGAATAATATCGCCTGCCTTTGTTCCTGGCACCGGGGCTTCGAACATAGCTTGGTGCAGTTGCGGATCAAATTTATCCCCAACTTTGGGTGATATGGGTTCAATGCCGTGGCTGCGGAATACGTTCAGCAATTCCCGCATTGTTAGCTCGACGCCTTCGATGAACGCACCAGCAGCTTCTTTTTGCTCATCGCCCACCGCTTCGATCGCACGTTTTAAATTGTCATAAACGGGTAAAAGATCACGCGCGAGTTTTGATCCACCATAATTTTCAGCTTCGCGGCGGTCTTTGTCGGCCCGCTTGCGCGAATTTTCTGCATCGGCCAAAGCGCGCATAAACCGGTCACGAAAGTCATCTCTTTCGACCCTTAGGGCTTCAATTTCGTCTAGGTCTGCGGCTTCTTCATCAATATCTATTAGCTCGTCGCCAAGCTCTTCGATTTCTGCCTTTTCAATCTCATCCAAAAATTCTTCGGTTTTTGGTTCTGCCATATCGCACCTCTAGCTTCGATCAGAAATAAGTTTTCCAATCAATTGCGCCGTGTAATCCACAATCGGCACAATCCGTCCATAGTTCAGGCGCGTGGGGCCAATAACACCGATCGCGCCAATTATCTTCCGATCAGAGTTCATATAAGGAGAAACCACCAAAGATGAACCCGAAAGTGAAAAAAGTTTGTTTTCTGAGCCAATAAAAATGCGAACACCGTCACCCTGATCAGTTAATTGCAGAAAATCGGCTATATCACGCTTGCGCTCAAGGTCATCAAAAAGGGCGCGAATGCGTTCAAGATCAGCTTCTTCGGTCTCTGATTCTAACAGATTCGCTCTGCCCCGAACAATCAAACGCTCGTTTTGGTCGCCTTCATCGTGCCAAACCGCTAGCCCCTTTTCTACCAAGTCCTGTGCAAGGTGATCAATTTCCTGCCGCCGTTTTTGAACATCTGTCTCAACAAGCTGTAAAACTTCGCTCAATGTAAGCCCGCGAATCATCGAATTTAGGTAATTGGCGGCCTCTCGCATCGCGCTGGGGGTTTGACCTTTGGGCGGTGTGAACAAGCGGTTTTCAACTTGGCCGTTGGCAAAAACCAACACCACCAAAGCGCGGTCAGGGGATAAAGAAACAAATTCGATATGCTTGATGGGTTGCTCTTGTTTGGGTGTCAAAACAAGCGAAGCACCATGGGTGATGCCCGAAAGTGCAGAACCAACGCGGTCCAGCATACCGCCCATGTCCTGACTATTGCTTTCAACGGTTTTATCCAGTTTTTCGCGGTCTTCTTGGTCTAAAGTGCTAACCTCTAAAAGACCGTCAACAAACATCCTTAGCCCCATTTCTGTGGGCACGCGCCCCGAGCTTATATGAGGACTGTCCAACAGCCCCAAATATTCCAGATCCTGCATCACATTGCGAACGGTAGCTGCGCTAACCTTTTCATTTAGAGTTCGGGTGAGCGTGCGCGAGCCAACGGGATCGCCATTTTCCAGATAGCCTTCAACAACGCGTCGAAACACCTCGCGCGAGCGATCGTTCATCTCTTCAAACATGCTGTTGTTTTCTGTCATCTTTTATCCACGGCTCTTTGTCTTTAAAGGTTTTACAAAGAAAAGGTCAATCGGGCTTGCGCAACTATGCTAGCCCCTTATATCCATCTGGGGATCAGTGAAAGGATTTTCCATGCGACCCTCCGGTAGAGAATTAAACCAAATGCGTGAAGTTTCAATTGAAACCAATGTAACAAAACATGCCGAAGGGTCTTGTTTGATAAAAATGGGCGACACCCATGTGTTGTGCACCGCCTCGCTTGAGGATCGCGTTCCGCCCTTTATTCGGGGGACCGGTCTGGGATGGGTCACAGCTGAATATGGAATGCTGCCGCGCTCAACAAGTTCACGCATGCGACGTGAAGCCGCGAGCGGTAAACAAGGTGGCCGAACAGTTGAAATTCAGCGCTTAATTGGCCGCTCCCTTAGGGCTGGTGTTGACCGGGTTGCCCTGGACGAACGGCAAATTACTGTTGACTGTGATGTATTGCAGGCCGATGGCGGCACCAGATGCGCGTCAATTACCGGTGGATGGGTCGCTCTTAAGCTGGCCGTAAACCAGCTTTTGAAAAAGGGCGCTATTAAAACCGATCCGCTTACCTCACCAGTTGCGGCGATCAGCTGCGGAATTTATGCCGGTCAGCCAGTACTTGATTTGGATTATCCAGAAGACAGCGAAGCGGGTGTTGACGGTAATTTCATCATGCTTGGAAATGGGCAAATGATAGAAGTGCAAATGAGCGCAGAAGGCGCAACCTATTCACGCGATCAGATGAACCAGTTGATAGATTTGGCTGAATTGGGGGTTGGCCAATTGGTTGAAAAACAACTGTCGGCGGTGTCATGACCCGTAAACTCACCGGCGACACGCTCGTTTTGGCCACCCATAACAATGGCAAACTAGAAGAAATTGCCAGCTTGATACGCCCATTTTCCGTGTCTGTTAAAGGCGCAGCCGAGCTAAACCTTGCCGAACCGGATGAAACGGAAACAACTTTTGTGGGAAATGCTAGGATCAAGGCCCATGCGGCAGCGCAGGCCACGGGCCTTCCGTCCCTATCCGATGATAGCGGAATTGAAATTGATGCTCTGGACGGTGCGCCGGGTGTTTATACAGCAGATTGGGCAGAGACCCCAAACGGGCGGGATTTTGTTTTGGCAATGACCAAAGCCAACGATTTGCTTAACCAGCGCGGTGCGGCGCATCCTCGAACGGCGCGGTTTTGTTGTACTTTGGTCATGGCTTGGCCCGATGGTCATGATGAGGTTTTTCCCGGTATTATGCCCGGACAAGTGGTTTGGCCAATGCGGGGAGATCAGGGTCATGGTTATGATCCGATTTTTCAACCAGACGGATACGATATAACCTTTGGGGAAATGGATCGTTGGGAAAAAAATAAAATCAGCCATCGCGCGGATGCGTTCCGCAAACTTGTTGCAGGCTGTTTTGAATGAAGACTGGCAAAATGGCGGCTTTGGCATTTATGTCCATTGGCCGTTTTGTGCTGCCAAGTGCCCCTATTGTGACTTTAACAGTCACGTCAGTGATAAAATAGAAGAAAAACAATGGATTACATCCTATTTGAAAGAATTGGACCGGCTGTTTCAAACAATAGGCTCACGTCCGCTTAAGTCGGTGTTTTTTGGTGGCGGAACACCCAGCCTCATGAGCCCTGATTTAGTCGATCAAGTTCTATCTAAAGTCTTCGCACTTTGGCCAAGATCAAATAATCTTGAAGTCAGTTTGGAGGCCAATCCAACATCCGTTGAGGCTGGAAGGTTTAACGGTTATCAGCAAGCCGGTGTAAACCGCATATCCTTGGGTGTTCAGGCGCTGAATGATGCCGATTTAAAACGTTTAGGGCGCTTACACAGTGTAAAAGAAGCCCATCTGGCTTTTGATATTTCGCGAAACACTTTTGATCGTGTCAGTTTTGATCTGATTTATGCGCGGCAAAATCAAACCCTATCAGATTGGCGGTCTGAGTTGCAGCAAGCGCTTTCCATGGCTGTTGATCATGTTTCGCTTTATCAGCTGACCATTGAACAAGGAACTGCTTTTGGCGATCGCTATGCGGTCGGAAAGCTTTCTGGTCTACCAAACGAAGATCTTGGAGCGGATCTGTTTGAGGCGACGCAGGAGATCTGCAGCAAGTTTGGGTTTCCAGCCTATGAAATTTCCAATCATGCTAAACTCGGTGCTGAGTGCAAACATAATATGGTGTATTGGCGGTATGGGGATTATGCCGGAATTGGGCCCGGCGCACACGGCCGTTTGACGATCAATGGCCAACGGCATGCAACCGCCGCTTTTCGCAATCCAACAGACTGGCTTGAAGCTGTGCGCCAAGGATGCGGCGATACCATTAACGAGCCACTTTTGGCGAAAGATCAAGCGGCTGAATATTTGGTGATGGGCCTTCGGATCAATGATGGCATTGATCGGGCGCGGTATAAGTCCCTAGGTGGCTGTGATCTTGACCCAAATAAAATAGCTGATTTGGTTGATCAGGGTCTAATATCAGTCTCAAATAAAACTATTTCGGCCAGCCAAAGGGGCCGTCCGGTTTTAAATCATATTATTCGCGAGCTTGCTGAATAGAGAACTCCGATGTTGCTATTTGGCATCCATCTCAGAGGCGCAGGATTAGTTTGGCGCGCTTAAAATCCGGCACAGGTCATCCAATTGATCCAAAGACGTATACTGCAGTGAAATCTGACCTGCTTCGCCGCCGGGTTTATGGTCGATAACAACCTTAAGCCCCAGCGCGGCCGAGAGATCGCCCTCAAGGGCCTTTGTGTCGGCGTCTTTTTCACCTAGTAGGGACCGGGTTTTTGGGGCGGTGCCTTGGTCTGCATCAGGGCTCGCCGCTTTTTTCACCAGTTTTTCAGTTTCGCGCACAGAAAGCCCTTTGGCAATCACAATGCCAGCTAGCAAAACGGGGTTTTCTGCGGTCACCAAGGCGCGCGCATGCCCTGCGCTAAGGCTTCCATCGCGCAAAAACTCTTGAACATCTGGCGGCAGGCTTAAAAGACGCAAAAGATTGGCGATATGACTTCTGCTTTTCCCAAGCGCTTCGGCCATCTGTTCTTGAGTATGGCCAAATTTATCCATCAGCTGCCGATAACCGAACGCCTCTTCGACCGGATTAAGATCGGCGCGCTGAATATTTTCAATGATCGCAACTTCCAGAACTTCGGTATCGGTAAAAGACCGACGGATCACAGGCAGATCATGCTGCTGCGCCATTTGCGCCGCACGCCAGCGGCGTTCGCCTGCAACAATTTCATATTCCCCGGGGTGATCGGGACGGTCGCGCACAATCAATGGCTGGATAACGCCTTTGGTCCGAATAGAATTGGCAAGATCCTTTAGCTGATCCGGTTCAAATGTGCGTCTTGGCTGATCGGGGTTGGCGAATATTTTCTCAATTGGCACAGTTTGCTCTGTTGAAAAATTACTAACCTCTTGTTTTTCTTCTTTTTTTTCAGTTTTTTGTACATTTGCATCAGCCATTAATGCCGATAAGCCGCGGCCAAGACCTCGTGATTTTGTTTTCTTTTCACTCATGGTTACTCCTTTAGGCCGCGGGTGTTGCCTGGGTATCGTGATTATTTTTTAAGAACTCTAAAGCCATATCGCGGTAGGCCAAAGCACCTTTTGAACCTGGATCATAGGCCAGAACCGGCATGGCATAGGACGGCGCCTCACTAACCCTAACATTGCGGGGTATGATCACTTTGTACACAAGTTCGTCCAAATTATCCCGGGCATCTTTTTCAACTTGCTGCGACAGGTTATTGCGCGCATCAAACATGGTAAGCACCACACCTTCGATCCGCAAATTAGAGTTCGCAGATTCGCGCACCTCTCGGATTGTCAGCATCAACTGCGATAAACCTTCCAGTGCGAAAAATTCGCTTTGAAGCGGGATAAGCACCGAATGCGATGCCACCAGCGCATTCACGGTCAATAAAGTCAGCGATGGCGGACAATCAATCAGGATATAATCAAAGGAAAACTGATCCATTGCAGGCTGCCGCAGCGCATCATGCAGTAAAAAAATGCGTTTTTCATTGGAATATAGCTCAATGTCTGCAGAGCTAAGATCAATATTTGCAGGAATAATGGAAAGCCCGTTAATTTCGGTTTTTGATATGACATCAGTGAGATCAGCGTCTTCTAGCAAAAGATCAAAGGTGGTGAATTCTCGATCCTCAAGATCAATTCCCAATCCCGTTGACGCATTGCCTTGGGGATCAAGATCCACGATCAGGACGTTTTTTCCAAGCTCGGCCAAAGCTGCGCCTAGATTAATTGTTGTCGTGGTTTTGCCCACGCCGCCTTTTTGATTGGTAACCGATACAATTTTTGCAGCTTTGCTGCGCGTTGGGTCATGCACGGCTGACTTCTCCCAGTTTTAGTATAATTGCGCCCGATTGAGTTTTACTCTTAGTTATATCGCACTGAAAAGACCACGACTGTTGTGCCTTTGAGAGTTCTTTTTCCCACTTTTCGCCTTTTTGAAACAAACAAACCGTGTTTTTTGTCAAATGCGGTTCGGCCAAAGCTAATAAAACATCCAATTCAGCCAATGCCCGGGCCGAGATGACATCCGCTCTCTCAGGTGGCAGCTTTTCAATACGTGCATTCAGTACCGTTGCATTAAGGTCCAGCTCACGAATTGCGGTGCGTAAAAATACCGATTTCCGCTTGTCGCTTTCAACCATGGTCATCGTCAACATCGGGATAAGCTCTTTGGCGAGGATCGCAACAACCACGCCCGGCAGACCGCCACCACTTCCCAAATCAAGCCAGTTATGAATATTTCGTGGACAGATTTTTAACAATTGCGCTGAATCGAGGATATGCCTGTCCCACAAATCTGAAAGTGACCCTTTGGAAATCAGGTTAATTTTCGCGGTCCATTTTTCAATCAGGGCAGCGAAATGCTCTAGCCCTTCTATTGTTTCACGTGAAACATTTACCCCCGAGATTAAACGATGGTGCATTATGCGGTCTTTTTGGGTTTATACTGCCGCAACTTTGCCAAGATCAACATAATCGCTGCAGGTGTCATGCCTTCGACTTTTTGCGCCTGGCGCAAATTACGAGGTCTTGCAGCGACCAGCTTTGATTTTAACTCAGCGGACAGCCCTTCACAGCTATTATAATCGAACGCCTTTGGTATTTGCTGGGCTTCATCGCGCTTTATCGCCTCGATATCTTTCTGCTGTCGGGTAATGTAGTTGGAATATAATGCATCCCGCGCCACTTGCTCGGAAATCTCATCATCGGTAGCCTCTAGCCGCGCATCCAATGTGCATAAATCCTTGAAACTGACATCCGCAAAAGCCAAGACCTGAAACAGTGTGCGCCGAGATCCGTCTTGGGTCACGCGGATGCCCGCTTTGGACAACTGCGTTGGTGTATAGGTATCAGATTTTAAGTGATTGGTTAGATCGTCTAGTTTTTGTTGTTTGTTTTCAAAGGATACCTGACGTTTTGGCGTAACGCATCCGAGCTCAATCCCACGCGGCGTGAGGCGTTGATCCGCGTTATCAGCCCGTAAAGATAGCCGAAACTCGGCGCGTGAGGTGAACATTCGATAGGGTTCGGACACGCCCCGCGAAATTAAATCATCAACCATCACCCCGATATAACTGTCAGATCTGGAAAAGGTAATCTCTGGCCGTTCTAACGCCAAAGCCGCTGCGTTCAGCCCGGCAACCAGCCCCTGCGCCGACGCTTCTTCATAGCCAGTTGTTCCATTGATTTGCCCGGCTAAAAACAGTCGATCAACGCCTTTAACCGCCAGTTTGGCATCCAAAGCCCGAGGATCAACAAAATCATATTCAATCGCATAGCCCGGTTGAAGGATTTTTGCGTTCTCAAGACCAATAATAGAATGCACATAATCTTCTTGTACCGCTTCGGGCAAAGACGTCGAAATCCCGTTGGGATACACGGTATTTGTGTTTAATCCTTCAGGTTCAAGAAAAATCTGATGCGAGGGTTTATCGGCGAAGCGGACAATTTTATCTTCTATCGACGGGCAATAGCGCGGACCAATTCCGTCGATATGCCCACCATACATTGCCGATCTCTCTAGGTTTTGGCGAATTATTTCATGTGTTTTGTCATTTGTGTGGGTAATTGCGCAGGGAACCTGATCTGCGCTGACGCCTTTTGACATAAAAGAAAACAAAACCGGATCCGGATCACCGGGTTGTTGTTCTAAGTTGTCCCAATTTATTGTGCGGCCATCAAGCCGCGGCGGTGTTCCGGTTTTCAGCCGGGCCAGTTTTAGCCCAAACTCATCAATCCGCTCGGCCAATTTGACAGAGGGATCATCGCCCATACGCCCACCGGGCCGGGAAACATCGCCAATATGTATCACCCCACGCAAAAATGTTCCGGTGGTCAACACCACAGAAGTAGCGGTGATTTCACTGTCATCGCGCAGCCGCACCCCAACTACCTTGGTATCACTGCCAATAAGGTCGACAGCTTCACCAAAAATAACCTGCAAGTTCTTCTGCGCGAAAATTAA
>CBFHXE010000046.1:0-269 GCA_965659715.1 uncultured Paracoccaceae bacterium
GCCATAAAAATACCTGCTAGCCAGATACGTCTGGCATATTTACGGCGAAGAGATTTTGCTGCCTTGTGCCCAATGCGTCGCGCAGCTGCCATTTGAAAATATTCACGGCCCAAAAGATATCCGTTCACGGCCCAAAAAATCACAGGCGAGAAAGCAAAAAACAATAAGTACAAAATCAAACTAAATAGGTTCACCGCAAGAACAAGACCTAATAAATTAATTGAGGCTTTAAGCGAATCTGCAAAAGTGCTTTCTATGGCTGGCGGCAA
>CBFHXE010000046.1:279-21143 GCA_965659715.1 uncultured Paracoccaceae bacterium
CTCAACAGCGTTTGCCACGTTTTCCAAGAAAAATGACGAAATAAAAACGGCTACAGGTATCATCAAAAAAATTGAAAGGCTTATGAGGAGCAAAAAGCTTCCCCAACTCATCCACTGGCGAAGGAATGTCACCTCGCCTAAAAATGGAAAAGTAATACTCTCTCCAAATAAAGACCCAAAACCGTAAGAAACCCCAAAGGCAAGGGCAGCTAAAATCCCAATTGTAAGAGCAATACTTTTAATCACAATGGATCCTAGAGCTGGCTCGGGCAATTGCGCCAAAGATTTGCCAAAGGCCTCAAAAATTTGTCCTAAAGCCATTTTGCGATAGCCTCTATCTGGGGCCTGGGGCGTTCAGGGGGGGACGATGTTTCTGTCCCAAGATAAATTAGCCCGGCGACCCGTTCAAGGCTATCTAAACCAAAGCCCTTTTCCACAAAAGTTCGGTTATGTGATGCCCATCCAGAAAGCCAATTCGCGCCCCATCCAGAGGCAAGCGAAGCATTCAGAAGCGCAAGACAGACAGCACCTGCAGAATATGTTTGCTCAATTGCAGGAATTTTATCCGAGCCTTTTTGCACCTCAATCACTGCAATTGCCAGATGGCCTTGATCAAACTGTTTTCGAGCTTTGGCAACAGAATCTTCATCCAGGTTTTCGCCTAAAGCGCATTCTTCTGCCAAATCTGCCAATTTAGAAAGGGCGGATTTGCCGAGAATGATAAAACGCCAAGGCTCAAGCTTTCCGTGATCAGGAGAGCGAGCGGCAGCCGTTAGAATTTGCATGACTTCGTCTTTATCGGGAACTGGCACAGCAAGTGTCTTTGCTGGCCGAGATCTTCTATTGAGTAAAAAATCCATTGCGGCGATGTTTCTTTGAGGCATAATTACTCCTGTTCGGACATATCTTAATATTGGGATTTTCGCCTGGTCTCGCAAGTGGACTGGGTGCGGAAATTCTTGATAATAGCGCTGCAAAGGTTTTTCAAGAAGGACCAATCCAGCTGCGCGCACCTAAATTAAAAATGTGTGGTATTACGCAGGTTAAGCTGGCTTGCATTTTACAAAAGGAAAACAGCTAGTCAGTCATTTCCGCAATTAAATCCATAATACGAACCAATTCAGCGCTAATACCTGGCTCAGACATGGCATGCCCGGCGTTGTGGATCATCCGCAAGTCAGACTTGGGCCAGACGTTTGCTAAATCCCAAGCACTTTTGGGTGGGCAAATCATATCATAACGACCCTGGACAATAAAACCTGAGATATTGGCAATCTTATCCATCTCGGCAATTATTTGGCCATCAAAATCCAAAAACCCATTGTTGATGAAATAGTGATTTTCCAGTCTTGAAAACGTGCGCGCGTAATCACTGTGTGCCGTTCCTCCTTCTCCATTCGAAGCAACCGAAGCCAATGCATTTTCCCATGTCGCCCAACTGCGCCCAAACTGCATCTCAGTTCTTAAATCACCACAGAAAAGCCTTTTGTGGTAGGCTGTGATAAGATCAGAGTGTTCATCAGTCGGGATATTTTCTATAAATTTCCCCCAAGCGTCAGGCCAAAACTGACCAGCGCCGCCGCCATAAAACCAATCTAGTTCCCGTTTGGTCATCAAAAAGACACCGCGTAGAATGAGTTGGATCACCGTGTTGGGATGCGTCTGTGCGTAAATCAATGCCAAGGTGGCACCCCAACTGCCCCCAAATATTGCCCATCTATCAAGGTCCAGCGTTTCGCGGATCAATTCCATATCGTTGACAAGATGCCATGTGGTATTGTTCTTGACGCTGGCTTTTGGGGTTGATCGACCGCAACCGCGCTGATCAAAAAGCACAACATGAAATTTTTCTGGATCAAAATACCGCCGCATCATGGGGCTCGATCCACCACCGGGGCCGCCATGTAGCACAACGACCGGTATGCCATCTGGGTTACCGCATTGTTCAACATAAAGCTTGTGACCGTCACCAGTATCAAGCATTTGATGCGCAAAAGGATCAATGGGAGCGTATAAATACTGAGCTGCGCGTTTTTGACCTGAGAATTTGTCCATGTGAACCTATATATTAGATTATGCGCGCAATTGACCAGACGGAGCAAAATATGCAAGCCTCAAATTCAACTGTTGACCCGCTAGAGATTGCGAAATTTGAGCGCATGGCTGCCGAATGGTGGGACCCTAATGGCAAGTTCAAGCCTTTGCACATGCTTAATCCATGCCGCCTTGACTATATCTTAAGCCAAATCTCCGCAGAGTTTAGCCGTGATTTAGCTTTGGAAAAACCTTTCGAAGATCTCAGAATTTTGGATATTGGTTGTGGTGGTGGGCTTTTGTGTGAACCAATGGCAAGGCTGGGCGCAACGGTTGTCGGCGTTGATGCCGCCGAAGGCAACATCCCAGTAGCCCAAATGCATGCACAGCAATCCCAGCTAGATATTGATTATCGTGCGGGGACAGCAGAAGCACTTGTCGAATTATCTGAGGAGTTTGATGTTGTTCTCAACATGGAAGTGATTGAGCATGTGGCGGATCCGCAGTCTTACCTTACATCTTGTCAAAAGTTGCTAAGGTCCGGTGGATTGATGATTTGCTCAACGATAAATCGTAACCCAAAAAGTTTTGCTATGGCCATCGTTGGTGCTGAATACGTTATGCGATGGCTTCCAAAAGGAACGCATCAGTGGTCAAAGTTCATTACCCCGGATGAACTGACCCAACTTATCCGGCAAGCTAAGCTTGAAAAAGTCGATCAAAAAGGGTTTGTTTTCAATCCGTTGAGCTGGCAATGGCGGCTTTCTGATCGAGACCTTAGCGTGAATTATGTCACGGCGAGCGTTAAGCCCTAATCGGTTGTTAGCATATAACCTGATCCACGCACGGTTTGAAGATATCGGGGTTCTTTGGGGTTCGCTTCAATTTTCCGTCTAAGCCGCGTAATTTGCACGTCAATGGCTCTGTCTTGAGCAAGATCAGCACCACGCCCCATTTCGCTCACTAAATGCGCGCGGGTAACCGGTTCTCCGGCACTGGCAGCAAAAATTCGCATCAGTTGGCCCTCAGTTGCAGTAAGACGAATTTGATCCTCGCCATGCCAAAGCTCGCCCCGCTCTAGATTGTACCTTGCCGGGCCAAGGGTTATAATTTTAGGCAGAATTTTCTCTTCTTTTTGGTCGGGCAAGCGCCGTAAAATCGAGTTAATTCTGAGCAGCAGTTCTTTTGGCTCAAAGGGTTTAGCGAGATAGTCGTCCGCCCCAGCTTCAAGACCAGCTATCCTATCGTCGATCTCGTTTTTTGCTGTCAGAAGCAAGATCGGAATATTGGCGGTTCGGCGCAGATCTTGCGTAAGACTAACGCCATCCTCGCCTGGCATCATAACGTCAAGTATTATCATGTCGAACTCTAGGCCTATCAAAAGTCTTCGTGCATGCGCTGCGTCTCGCGCAATGGATACGAGAAAGTCATTTCTGATTAGGTATTTTTGTAAAAGTAGGCGGATGCGTTCATCATCATCAACAACCAATAGATGGGTTTGCATCGTGCCTTAACTCCCAGTATCGCGCATGTTGATGTAAGTATTCAGCATTTTGGTGTCCATCATGGCTTCCAGCACAGTGCGAAAACCGGCAACTGCCTCTGGCCCTGCTGCACGAAAAGCGCTGCGCATGCGTAGGCGCTGTGCATTGGACAGCTTTTGTTCAAGCTTCGAGCCCTCAGCTGTTAAAAATAAATGACGTTTGCGACGATCTTTTTTTCCAACATGGCTCTCAACCAACCCATCTTCGATTAAAGAGCGTAACACTCGGTTTAGAGATTGTTTGGTAACTCCCAAAATATTGAGTAGATTATTAACTGTTGTCCCTGGCGCGCCGTTTATAAAATGCAGCGCTCGATGATGGGCGCGTCCATAAGAAAATTGTTCTAATATTCGATCCGGATCAGCGGTAAAGCCACGATAGGCGAAAAACATCGCTTCAATGCCTTGGCGGAGGTGCTCATCAGTCAGGTAAAGTAAAGCTTGGCCTTTGTCATGGTGAGGCGATAGGGCGCTCTCCATAAATCCCTCCTTCATATTGCACACTCAAAGTTTATGTCAGCCTTGTTGACATTCCAAGAGGCAACTGTTAGCGATTCACAGTTTTTTTGGAATAATATGACCGTATCGGACATATTATTGAAATTTTCGCAAAGGCCTATGGGCAGGCAGAGCAAAAAAAGGGGTATGTCATGGAAAGTGGTTATGATGATCGCGACGGTAAAATTTGGTTAGATGGTCACCTAATCGATTGGCGTGATGCAAATGTACATGTGCTTACCCATGCCATGCATTACGCCAGCTCTGTTTTCGAAGGAGAGCGTGCTTACAATGGTAAAATTTTCAAAAGCCGCGAGCATTCTGAAAGATTGATTGCCTCTGCGAAGTTAATTGATTTTGATATACCCTATTCTGTTGATGAAATTGAGCAAGCGAAAGAGACCGCTCTGAAAGCCAATGGTTTGACCGATGCCTATGTACGGGCATTTGCCTGGCGCGGTGCAGGGCAAGATATGGGTGTAGCCTCGGCGCGCAACCCTGTCAGGATGGCTATAGCCGTTTGGTTCTGGGGCAATTATTACGGAGATGCCAAAATGAAGGGCGCAAAGCTCGACATTGCAAAATGGCGCCGCCCGGATCCCGCAACTGCGCCCTCTCAAGCCAAAGCCGCTGGGCTTTATATGATTGCAACAATGTCCAAGCACGCAGCAGAGGCTAAAGGCTGTAGCGACGCAATGATGTTCGATTATCGTGGCTATATTGCTGAAGCCACTGGGGCAAATATTTTCTTTGTTAAAAACGGCGAAGTTCACACACCGACACCAGATTCATTCTTGAACGGGTTGACACGTCAAACAGTTATTCAAATGCTGCACGAAAAAGGTGTTAAAGTAGTTGAGCGCCATATAACGCCAGATGAGCTTGAAGGGTTTGAACAATGCTGGCTTACGGGAACAGCTGCAGAAGTGACACCTGTTGGGCAAATAGGAGAGTATAATTTTGAAGTCGGTGCATTGACCCGTGATATCTCTGAAAGTTACGAAAAATTGGTTAGGACATGACCAGTTCGGCAACCTTCCCCAATTTTGCGCGAGTAAGAATCGGGCGTTAAACAAACGTTTCCATTCAGAGTGAACAAACCTTTGAATTGTGTGGGCACGAGGCTTGGCTAAATTGGGACTTCTTTCTTATGCGAAAATGGAATCATTTTCTGTTCCAAAGACCAAGAAACGGAATCTAAGGCTTGATTTACCTATAAAGCGTCAAAATCAGCAAAAAAATTGCGACACATCCGCGCTAAAAGGGCGCGGGTAGCAAGCTGTGCTAGACGCAGGGCGCAACCCTCGTTAAATAGCCTATCAAATAGCCGTTCAAAAGGTTATGACCCTTGAGTCGAGAATTGAAATATAGGGCGCTAAGCCCAATTAACAAATGGAGCTTACCTCGTGTCACACGCAGACGATCACGAAGGCACACGCAGAGACTTTCTCTATTATGCCGTGGCTGGCACAGGCGCAGTGGGCGCAGGCGCCGCAATTTGGCCCTTGGTGAACCAAATGAACCCATCAGCCGACGTTAAAGCGCTTTCGTCGATTCGCGTTGATATTTCAGAAATAGCCCCAGGAACGCAGTTGACGGTAAAGTGGCTCGGCAAGCCAGTTTTTATCCGCCGCAGAACGGAAGCAGAAATTTCCGAAGCCCGGGCTGTGGAAATGGCAGAACTGATCGACGTCTCTGCGCGCAACAAAAACGCGCCTGAATTAGATGCATCCGACCAAAACCGCGCTCTTGACGAAACAGGTGAGTGGCTTGTGATGATGGGTGTTTGTACCCACTTGGGCTGCGTGCCCCTTGGTGATGGTGCTGGAGATTTTCATGGGTGGTTCTGTCCGTGCCACGGATCCCATTACGATACTTCAGGCCGTATTCGCAAAGGCCCGGCCCCCGAAAATCTTCATGTGCCAGTGGCAAAATTTGTTGATTCAACCACGATCAAACTTGGTTAAGGAGCGTTTAGTATGGCTGGAATTCCTCATGACCATTACGAACCAAAATCTTCTGGCGGAAAATGGTTACATAAGCGACTGCCGATTGTAGGACTGCTTTACGATACCTTGATGATCCCAACCCCCAAGAACCTCAATTGGATGTGGATCTGGGGTATTGTGTTGACGTTCTGTTTGGCGCTTCAGATTATAACGGGAATTGTGCTAGTGATGCACTACACCCCGCATGTAGATATGGCGTTCGCTTCGGTTGAGCACATTATGCGAAATGTGAATGGCGGACATATGATCCGTTATTTGCATATGAACGGGGCTTCTTTGTTCTTTGTTGCGGTTTATGCCCATATTTTCAGAGGCCTGTATTACGGTTCATACAAAGCCCCGCGTGAAGTCACATGGATCATTGGAATGATTATTTATGTGTTGATGATGGCAACAGTGTTCATGGGCTATGTGCTACCTTGGGGACAGATGTCATTTTGGGGTGCCACAGTTATTACCGGCCTTTTTGGAGCGCTTCCATTTATAGGTGAGCCGCTGCAGGCCTGGTTACTCGGCGGCCCGGCAGTGGACAACGCGACTTTAAACCGTTTCTTCAGTTTACACTACTTACTTCCATTTCTGATTGCCGGGTTGGTTATCGTACACATCTGGGCATTTCACACGACGGGGAACAATAACCCGACAGGTGTCGAAGTGAGGCGTGGGTCGAAAGAAGAAGCAGAAAAAGATACTGTTCCTTTCTGGCCTTACTTCGTGATGAAAGACTTGTTCGCGCTTGCGATCATTTTGACGGTCTTTTTTGCGATCGTTGGATTTATGCCAAATTATCTGGGACACCCAGATAACTACATTGAAGCCAACGCTCTGGTGACACCTGCCCATATCGTGCCTGAATGGTATCTATTGCCGTTTTACGCAATCTTGCGCGCTTTCACATCAGAGGTCTGGGTTGTGCAGTTTGTAAGCTTTATCACTGGCGGGATTATAGACGCGAAAGTCTTCGGGGTTTTGGCCATGTTCGGAGCTATCGCAGTTATGGCACTGGCACCTTGGCTGGATACTTCATCTGTTAGGTCCGCGCGGTATCGCCCGATGTTGAAGTGGTGGTTTGCACTGCTCGTTCTAGATTTCATCTTTTTGATGTGGTTAGGAGCAATGCCTGCAGAAGAGCCATATGCAAGCTTTTCATTGATTGCAGCTACCTACTGGTTTGCCTACTTCCTCGTGATACTTCCTCTATTGGGAGTGTTGGAGAAACCACTTCCTCAACCCGCTACGATAGAGGAAGATTTCGACGCGCAGTATAGCAAAAAAGATGCCTCGCCGGCAGAATAAGAAAAGGGACAGAAACTTATGTTCAAGAAGATTACTCTGAGCACTATTGCGGCCTTGACCCTGTCTATATCTGGTGTCTTTGCGGCAGGTGGCGGTGAGCAGCATATCGAGGATTATCAGTTCTCGTTCGAAGGCCCATTTGGAGCTTTTGATCAAGCACAACTGCAACGTGGACTTAAAGTTTACACTGAGATTTGCGCTGCGTGCCATGGTTTGAAGTATGTGCCAATCCGAACCCTTGCCGATGAGGGTGGTCCGCATTATTCAGAAGATCAGGTGCGTGCCTATGCAAAAAACTTTGAAGTCTATGATGCAGACTTGGAGGACTTTAGAGAAGCCAAACCTGTGGATCATTTTCCCGAGGTTAACGGTGTTGGTGCTCCTGACCTTTCGATGATGGCCAAGGCGCGTGCAGGGTTTCATGGCCCCTATGGAACAGGCATTAGTCAGTTGATCAATGGTATGGGCGGTGCAGAATATATTGCCTCTCTTTTGACAGGATACACCGGGAAAGAAAAAGTAGAAGCAGGCGTTACGCTATACGAAAATAAGGCTTTCCCTGGCGGTTGGATTTCAATGGCGCCTCCGTTGAGCGGTGGTGATGTTGAATTTGATGATGGTCACTCAAATGACCTTAAACATGAAGCTATGGATATAGCGGCCTTCTTAATGTGGGCTGCTGAGCCAAAAATGATGGCGCGGCAATATGCTGGATTCGTTGGTGTCTTTATTTTGTTAATCCTGTCAGGCTTGCTATATCTTACGAACAAGCGGATATGGGCACCGATCAAGTATAAAAAGTCCTAAAGCCTAACAGCTTACAAAAGCTTTATGAGCCCCGCCTTTATGGCGGGGTTTTTATTCTGGCAAAGCCAAGGGCTATTGGAAATATGAGCTTTAACGCTGTGCCAATTTTATAAGCTAGTCATTGTCGTTCAATCCGGCCCCAGCACCAGCGATCCGGCTGGCTTCTGTCGAAGGAGCGTAGGTATTGAATGCCAGTGCAGTCAGTTTTTCGTAGTGATGATCTGAGATTATTGCTCTATCTAGGGCAACTTGCTTCTGTCCCTTTGGGGTCTTTGCAATCCCAATGGAAAGTGAGAGGGTGGTTGTAATATTTAAACCTTCTAAAGACACGGCGAAAAGCTCTTGGTTTTTTATATAAACTTCAAAGTTATCCCATTTACAGTAAACACATTGATCTGATGCGGCGGTGGCTAAAGCAATAAAGGCAAGCAAAATCCCTGGCGTGTTTACTGGCCCGGAAAACGTAATTTGAGATAACTCATCTGGTGAGTCACAAAGTTGTGTGCCTATCTTAAGGACACTCTGGTTTGTTGGGTTTTCTAATGCCTCTAGCAAAATCGGGGCAGACTCAAGACCTAGTGCGGATAAGGTTCTAACAGCTTTTCCAGCTTCTTCGGCTAGTCCCCATGCGAGTCCGCAGCCGCGCGCCGCCTTATACGCAAGCGCTTCATATTCATTTAAGGAATAGTCCACTTAAGGCTCCAAAGCAGGATATGCCCAGTCATCAATTGCTTCGTGGGGGAGGTCATTCGGAAATGGCGCACCTTTGAACATGTTAATGCGCACCCATCGATCAGAGCGTGGATCAAAATGGCCCGCTCCAAAAAAGGAAAGCTTTGCTCTTAATAAGTCAATCGGAAGCATCTTTGCATCAATTGTATTGTCACGAATTTCTGCAAATTCAAACCTTGAGACGATTTGGCAACGACGCACAGTATGTCGATGTTCTGGATGCGCCACCAAGAACGCTGCTATTTTTTCGTGGTCACTCCAATTTTCCAGAGCCATATAAAGAGCAGCAGCATCGCGCCCAGGCTGCAACGGTTGTTCATAATCTCCAATGTCTTCCTCGTACCTTTCACCCAATCGTGGCTCAAGCTTTTCTTCTGATACATACCAGGCACGCGCATTTGCAGATTTCTTGCTCCAATCAATTTTTAAAGACCAATCGTATATTGTCTGAATGATCTGCTTCATGCTTCCCACTGTCATAGACCCATCTATGCGAAACCCTTTGGTTTCATCAGCGCTCATGCAGTGACTTAAGTCGTCATTCATATCCCCATAGGGTTCTAACATAAGAGCGATCAACAGCTCTTGACCTTCAATACTCAGTTCTTTCTCGGCCCAAAAATATAAATTGTCCCACAAAAAAGCTTCGCTCTCGTTTAAACTATCAACTTTTAGCACCAATATTGCGAAATCTTGCTTTAAACTTTTCAGCTTTTCTATTTGAAGCGGATGCTCTGAGCACCAGTTCTCTATGTTCTTGATGGCTCTTGGTAAAAGGGACTTAAACATTTGGAAATGCTCTGGTGCAACAGCTTCTACTCTACGCACTCTGGCCAACGCCTCTTCTTTGGCTGCAATCCAGTTGTTCAAAAGCATCGGATGCTTAATTAGAAAGGGCGCCATACCTAGACCAGTTGAGTTACCAATACCAAACTTGCGGCGAATTGAAGGCTTCAACTTTACGGCCGTTTTTGGAGCTTTTGAATGCGCCATATGCTCTACCAGATCCATCACAAAAGTTCTGATCAGGTATACAGTAAGCATTTCAACTTGAAACGAGCCTTGAAATTCTGGGCGCTCCAATAGTGTTTCACGGTCGGCGGCACCAAACTTTCCCGAGCCGTATACCGCCGTGGTACGCATTAAATATCCGACTTCTTCAATTAAGTTTAACTTTGGCTGATCCCCGACAGCCAACGAATTTACAACATGATCCCAAAGCCGAACAGAACGGTTTGCTCGGGAAAGGCTCAACTCTTTTTTTGATACTCGGCCAGCTTCTTGAACTGGTATGTTTATTACTAACCGGTCAAGGTCGGCCTCTGTGGGAACGCCGTCAAAAAGGGCGAAGCTTGCATCCCATTCTGTGGCTATCACTCGGTCAGAACGTTTTTCGGGTGGCAAATCGTTGGAGAAGGCCACTAGGGAATAGCGGCTCTTTCCTGTGTTGGCGGTGTATATCGCCCGTCCAACGCCTTGAGAATTAATATCGAAAACAGATTTCTCGAAGGTCCAGTTTTCTGATGCAGCGCGCCTAAGAAGGACACGCATAAAAGAAAGCCTAGTTTGATGGAAAGACCCCATACGTGCTAATTTCATTATGTCTGATGCTTGTCGAAGAGGTTTCGATCTATCCAGCCTAGTTTCGGCGACTTGCATTTTATCCTCCATTAATTCAAAATTTTATCGCTTATATAAAGTTGAAAAAACCGCCCAAAAACGACTTGCAAAACCAAATTCGACAAGTTGCCTCTAGGGTTGCATAAGGCTCTTTATAGTTAACGCAGCCTTTGCTGCTTGCCAAATTTCCATCAACCTAAAAAGTTCGTTGAAAACCCCAGTTACATTTCCAGTCTTAGCCATTGTTTCCATAATGTTTAGCTGTTGCTGCACCCCACTGATACCCAAAGCGGCTGCAGAGCCCGCTGACTTGTGAATACTACCAATAAGGGTTTCAAACTCATCCTGATCTTTTTCGAGATTTGAGATTTTGCTGATTAAGGCTTCTAGCTCTAGCTTAAATCGATTGATTAAAGCGATAGCGCTTTGTGATCCCAATTGCTGTTGAAGTTCAGATAAATGATCAAAATTAATGGGGTTTGAATTGCAAGCTTCCATTTATTACCCTTCAATACAATTAGAGTTAGTCAGACGAATTGCAAGGTGGGCCATATAATGAAAAATACAGGTCAAATGCGCAATAGCCTTTATACATTTAATCATAATGACCAAATAGTAGAGCGCATGCAATTATGAAAATATGACTTTCGGCAGGTCAACTTATTGGCATCATGTCATTTTCGTGTTCACTCAAAGTCTTTCTCCATTGAAGGTTCATACATGCCTTTAAAATTATATGATTTAGTTATAAATTTTCAATGTTGGAAGTGTTTTGAGCTCGCCCAAAACAGAACTTGATTCAAAGAAGTCGTTTGAGTTCAACTAAGCCTTTTGGGCCTTTCCCCAGTGCTATCGGATAGTTGTGCTCTTAGTATTAAGAGCCTTGAAGAAGCATTTGAGGTTGTTTTTAAGACTATTTTGTCACATTATCTACCTTAGGGGAGATGCTGTTGTTAAAAGTGAAAGTTGATAGATGAAAATACTAATTGCTGATGACCATGACTTACTAAAGGATACGCTCGTTTTATTCGTACAGGCAGAAGGCAGTATCGAAACCGTGACCGCTTCGGATTTAGATGAAGCTTTGGCAATTGTGGATGCGCAAGGTCCTTTTGACCTTATTATGCTGGACTACAATATGCCGGGAATGTCAGGATTAACGGGCCTTAAACGCGCGTTAACCCACAATGGCGATCAAAAAGTCGCTTTGATGTCCGGAATTGCAACACGCTCAATTGCGGAAGAAGCCCTCGCTTTAGGCGCCGCCGGCTTTATTCCCAAAACTATATCGGCGAAATCTCTTATAAATGCTTTAAAGTTTATGGCTATGGGTGAGAAATATGCTCCCATTGATTTTATGACTGCCGAAGATGAGGCCGCCGCCCCAAATCCACTTGCTGAAAAACTTTCACGCCGTGAGTTGCAGGTTTTAGAGGGACTGTCGCAAGGTAAATCAAACAAGGAAATCGCACGTGATTTGGATTTACAAGAACCCACTATTAAACTGCATGTGAAAACCCTTTACCGAAAAATTGGTGCTGGAAATCGTACCCAAGCTGCATTGATTGCAAAAGATGAGGGCCTTTTTTAGAACCTTTGGTACGTTAGGGAATTTTCAGAAAGCGTTTTATGCGTTCTAAGATGCTTGCTTATTTAAAAGAAGAGCGAAATGCATTAAATGAGCAGTAAAGCTTTTTCTTGGCATTCCGAGGCGGTTTTATACACCCCTCAAGGCGCTTCTATATCAGCAAAAGATAGTCTGGTCGAAGGCCCTAAGGAAACTCATCCTTTGGCTGCTTTCCTAAAATTAATGCAGCATGGGCATGCACCACTTGTTAAAAGTGATGGTACAAGTGCAATTGGGCCAAAAGCTGCTGTGGAAAATATGTTCTACAGCTCGTCTGGTGGCTCGACCGGTGAGCCAAAGCTCATTTGCCGAAGTTGCAAAAGTTGGACACTGAGCTTTCAAGAAAACGCAAAATATTTCACGCTTACACAAAAAAAGTCCTATGCAACATTTGGACACTTGTCACACTCATTGACGCTTTATGCTGCACTCGAAGCTTTAACGACTGGCGCTGAATACCACCCGCTTGACGGCCTTGGAACAAAACAACAATTGAAAGAGCTTGCGCAGAAAGAAATTCAAATCCTTTACGCCACACCAACCCAGCTGCGTATCTTGACAAAATTCACCACTTCAGAGAGCCGCTTAAAAGCTGTGCGTGGGGTAATGATCGGAGGTGGTTGGCTTGATCACGAAACAAAACAGTGCGTTCAAGAACTATGTCCAAATGCAGAAATAAAGGCGTTTTATGGAGCAGCTGAAACCAGTTTCGTTACAATCAGTGATCCCTCTACGCCGCTGGGATCAGTTGGCCAATCGTATAAGAACGTATGCATAAAAATTTCAGACGCCGATGATAACAAGGTTAAGGCGGGTAATATTGGAGAGATTTGGATTAAGTCCCCCTATCTCTTTTCTCATTATGCTGAAGGCGCAAAGCAGCATACTCGTTGGCGGAACGGTTGGCTGAGTATTGGTGAATTAGGGAAATTTGATACAAAAGGAAACTTGTATCTAACGGGCCGTAAATCTAGGATTTTTAAGATTGCGGATCAGAATATATACCCGGACGAGATAGAGGTGGCGCTTTCTAAACACCCAGACATCGCTATGGCTTTTGTGACAGACTTCCCCGATAAAATGCGCGGTGCCATAGCCGTCGGGGTCATCGCAACAAAATCAGGAGAAATGCCACACGATATGGGAAATTGGTGCCGCCAAAACTTAAGCGCGCGCTTAAGACCAGCGATGTTCTTTCACCTTCCGATTAAAGATTGGCCGCTTTTAGGCTCTGGAAAAACCAATATGACGGCGATAAAAAATATGGTCAGAGAGATGATATGAGCGATCGTTCTGCCCATATAATTTCTGCATTTCGAAGCATAGTATCCCCTCGTGGCGGTGACTTGGCAGGTTTCAAGCCCCATGAGCTGGCTGCGCCCATTATTAAAAAGCTCCTCCATCAAGCTGGTCTAGAAGCAGATCAAATTGACGAAATAATCGTATCAAATGCTCTTGGAGCAGGCGGAAATCCGGCGCGGCTTATTGCGCTGGCTTCTGGCATGCCTGAACGCGTCGCAGGGCTGAGCATAGACCGCCAATGCTGTGGTGGATTGGATGCATTGGGCTTGGCGCAGGCTATGATACAGGCAGGTCATGCAGAGGCGGTTATCGCAGGCGGTGTTGAAAGCTACTCGCAGCGGCCGGTGCGACTAAAGAGCGATCATGGCGCAGCTCCAACGATTGCGTATGATCAACCGCCCTTCGCGCCCAAAGCTGATCAAGACCCAAATATGGCAGAAGCTGCAGACCGAACATCAGTTAGATTGAATATTTCACGTTTTGAACAAGATGAATGGGCCGTTCGCAGTCACCGCTTGGCAATGGATGCGCGACAGGCTCTCAAACAAGAGATTGTTCCTATTTCTGCAGGTGGAAAAGAGTATGACTCGTATACGCGTAATTTAACGCCAAGGGTTTGTCGCCGGGCACCTGTGATTTTTGGCAATATAACCCACGGCAATAGCGCAGTCGCAGCCGATGCGGCGGCTTTTTGTCTTGTGGTCTCGGATGCATTTGCGCGTGATTTGAACAAATCAAGCCTACGCATCTTAAAATCCGTTACGCAGGGCGCAGATCCTGCCTATCCGGCGCTGGCACCGGTTTTTGCCATTAAAAATGCGTTAAAACAGGCAGAAATTAGTATTAACCAGATTGATCAGGTGGAGCTGATGGAGGCTTACGCGGCTCAAGCTCTTGCATGCATTTCCAGTTGTGGACTAGACCCCGCGCGAACAAATATTAAAGGCGGGGCGCTGGCCAGAGGACACCCAATTGGTGCCTCGGGTACTATTCTCGCAGTGCGGCTTTTCCACGACCTAATAGAGCAAAAGGGCAAGCTAGGGCTTGCCTCGATTGCAGCGGCTGGTGGGCTTGGTTGTGCAGTAATTTTGCAGGCCTAAGCTCGCGATAACAAGCTTGCTGGGCGCGCTTTGGCTAATTTGGCGGTGATGTAACCGGCCAAGACTGCCTTTAGTATATCTCCAGGCATAAAAGGGAGCATTGCAACCACCAAGGCTTCATTCAAACCTGCAGGTTTTGTAAGCATGTAAAATGGAACAGCAATTAGGTACAATGCGCCAATTCCACCAATTATGGCGCTGCTTCCTGCTACCAAGCCTATATTTTCCGATCTCCACCGTTCCATCACCAAGCCGGTAATATATGCTGCAAAGGGGAAGCCAAATAAAAAACCGGCCCAAGGTGTCGTAAAGACGCCCAGTCCACCGCGTCCACCCGAGAGAAGGGGCAATCCAAGGGCAACTAGGAAAATAAACAAAAGAACTGCCAGACCGCCCCGCCTTGATCCTAAAACCGTTCCACAGAGCATGATACCCATGCTTTGCGCTGTAATCGGAATGCCGCTGGCCAATGTGATTTTCGGCAGTAATCCCAATACTGCAATAATTGCTGCAAAAAGAGCGATCAGAACAATGTTCTTTTCCATTTGTTTCCCATTTCTAGATTTTTTCAAGCCCACCGCGGGCTCGTATTGCTTCGGCTATGTGATCTGCATCATCCATCGCGATAAGCGCGAGTGGTAAAACAATTCTCCAGTTGCCATATTTGGAGGTGCGTGCCCGATAGGCTTGTGCCAAAATCGCGCTTTTTTCGATCAAAACAGGTGTAAAGCGAACAAATAGACCTATTGCAAAAGCAATGCGTTCTGAACGCAGACCAAATCGCCTTAGAGGTGCCAAGCTGGCAAAGATTACTTTGATCATTTTGTCCATCGGAGTTGTGATTGTGACCAAGTTTGCAAATCCAACTGCGGCCACCATGCGAAGCAAAATCCTTAAGCCTGAGTCCACTTGCCAAGTAAAGCTATGCCAAAGCAAAATAATGGCCACTAACGGCCATAATGGCCTAAGCAACTTTAGCATATATTTAAAAAACAATCGTCCTTGCGATGCTGCTGCAGCAAATGGCAAAGAGGTTAAAACACTCAAAATCAACACGCTGTCGATCAAAAATAAAAGGGTTGTGGTGGCCAATAGGAATGCAAGCTTTAGCTCTGTTGGCCATCGGTGAAATATTGTCTTGTGAGGAGAATGCAAGGCCAACATTAGAGAGCATAAACCTCTTGCATTGCCGCTTTGAAATTCGGCAAAACTTCAGCTGGTGGGGCATCTTGTTGGACAGATCCCTGCTCTAACCAAATCGCTCTGTCATATGAGGCGATGCAATTGGTATCATGCGTGATCTGCAAAATGGTTTGGTCGAGATCCGCAAGCAATCCAGCCAAATAACTTTTGGTTGGAAGGTCCAAGCCAGCAAAAGGTTCGTCTAATACGAGCAAACGTGGTGACATTGCTAAGATTGACAACAGACATACCAGGTGTCGTTGTCCCTGTGACAGGCTGACAATTGCACGATCTGACCAGTCTAAACACCCAAATTGGTTTAGGATAGACTTAGCTTGATCATTGGCGGTTTCAGAGGGTTGCCCGATTTGGCGCAAACCGAAAGAAATTTCTTCTAAGACTGTTGGGAAAATAATTTGATGATCGGGGTTTTGAAATAAAAGCCCAACGGTTTGAACAGCCATTTTGCGATCATTTAGAACGTCAATTCCATCCACTGTGACGCAGCCTTCGCTGGGTGCGATTAAGCCGCAGATCAAACGGGCGAGTGTTGATTTTCCCGAGCCGTTGCGACCAATGACGGCAATGCGCTTTTCAGTCGTACTTAGCGAAAGATCGGATAGGACAGGACAGCCGTCAAAGTCCAAAGAGACTTTTTCAAGCTGAATTTTACAAGCTGTCACTAACCTTCTCCACGGCCTAAAGTTACCTTGCTTAGACGCAAAGGAGGGTTTGGTTGTCAACCCACGAAAGAGTATAGTTCAAGCCGGTTGACGACTTCAAAGGTGCTTTCTCAGCTGAACTGGAATTTTGCTAAAAAAGTTTACCACAAATTAATCTCTGTTGCCGAAAGACTCTTCGAAATTTGTCAACTCAAGGCTCGCGATTACTCTGATGTCCACCCCGAAATGGATTTCACCTCGAGAAAATCTTCAATTCCCCAAACGCCGCCCTCGCGCCCATTTCCAGACTTTTTCATGCCGCCAAAAGGAGAGCCAGCACCCCGAGACTGTCCATTCATTTCCACCATTCCAGAACGAAGCGCGCGCGCTAAACGGTTGGCTTTGACGCTATCTTGGGTTTGAACATAGTTAGTCAGCCCATATTCGGTGTCATTTGCGATGTTTGTAGCTTCCTCTTCGGTGTCAAACGGAATGATCGATAAAACTGGTCCAAAAATCTCTTCTACAGCAATCGTCATACTTGGATTTACATCCGCGAATACGGTTGGCCTCACATAGAAGCCTTTGTTCATTCCATTGGGACGGCCAGGGCCACCTGCAACAAGCCGCGCACCCTCATCGATGCCCTTTTGGATCAAGGTTTGAATTTTATTGAACTGTACTTCATTCACTACTGGACCGATATGCCGACCTTCTTCCGAAGCAGGCGCCACGGACACAACTTCCGCGGCCTGAATCGCCGTGTCGACGGCCTGTTCATAAATAGAGCGCTCGACCAGCATGCGGGTTGGTGCATTACAAGACTGGCCCGTGTTGTTCATACAATGTAAAACACCGCGCTTGACGGCTTTTTCATCGGCATCAGCAAACACGATGTTTGCACCTTTCCCTCCTAGTTCTAGGTGGACCTTCTTCAGTGTTTCAGCCGCATTTTTTGAAATAGCAGTTCCGGCGCGGGTCGATCCGGTAAAGCTGACCATATCCACATCTGGATGCCCGGAAAGTTGCGTGCCAACGCCAACACCATCACCGTTGACTAAGTTGAAAACACCTGGGGGAAACCCTGCTTCATCCATCATCTCAGCAAAAATTAGAGCGTTTAATGGGCTTTCCTCGGATGGCTTCAGTACCATCGTACATCCAGCAACTGCTGCTGCGCCAACTTTCAAGGTGACTTGGTTCATTGGCCAGTTCCAAGGGGTGATTAAAGCACAAACACCAAAGGCTTCGTAAATAATCCGGTCATTGGGGGCGTGATCCCCTAAAGGCCGTTCAAATTGAAAAGTTTTTGCGGCCCGAATAAAGTTCTTCAGATGTCCAAAGCCGGCACCAACCTGCTGGGTCCGCGCCATATCAATAGGTGCGCCCATCTCAAGGCTCATTGCCTGAGCCAAATCCTCCGTGCGCGATTTGTAAATATCGAGCAGCTTTTCGACCAAGGCAATACGCTCTTGGACAGGGGTTGCCATCCAAGATGGAAAGGCTGATTTTGCCGCTGCAACGGCAGCGTCAGTGTCGGCCTGCCCGCCTAGTGAAATCACTGCTGCGGTTTCTTCGTTAGAAGGATTGATGACTTTATGCTCTCTACCTTCGATGGGATCGACCCACTGTCCATTGATATAGAACTGGCGTTTTTCAATCATTTTTGATGTCCCTTCGATTACCTGAAAATATATCCCAAATCCGACTCACGCGCATCTTTTCAAGCTTCTATGAGAATGACAAGCCTGTTGTCTAGGCTTTGGGATTGGATTGCCTTAAGCACTAAGAGCACTTTTCAAAACTGCTTTTCCAACTCATCTCTTTATGCGTTATGGAAATAAAAGCGCCCCAAAACTGTAGGGGCGCAATTTTCTTTAGTTGTTGATAAAACAAAACTTTATAGCTGAGCCGTTTTGGCTATGCTTTAGGTATCTGCCTTTTCTTTTTTCTCTTCGGCGATCTCTTGCCCGGTTTCTTGATCAACCATTTTCATTGCAAGGCGCACTTTGCCTCGATCATCAAAACCAAGCAGCTTGACTTTGACATCTTGACCTTCTTTTAGAACGTCTGATGGATGATTTAAACGACGGTTTTCAATTTGGCTGACATGCACCAAGCCGTCGCGTTTTCCAAAGAAGTTCACGAAGGCACCAAAATCGACGATTTTCACAACCTTGCCGTCGTAAATTTTTCCGGCTTCCGGCTCCGCAACGATTGAGTGGATCATTTCGTAAGCTTTTTTGATCGACTCTCCGTCGGGTGATGCAATCTTAATCACACCATCATCGTTGATATCTACTTTGGCTCCGGATGTTTCGACAATTTCACGAATAACTTTACCACCTGATCCAATCACTTCGCGGATTTTATCAGTTGGAATATTCATGGTTTCGATGCGCGGCGCATGAATGCTAAAATCCGCCGCCTCTGTTAGGGCTTTCGCCATTTCACCCAGAATATGCATCCGTCCCTCTTTTGCTTGGGACAAGGCTTGTTTCATGATTTCTGGCGTGATGCCTGCAACCTTGATGTCCATTTGCAAAGACGTGATACCATTTTCAGTTCCAGCTACTTTGAAATCCATGTCTCCCAAGTGATCTTCATCCCCTAGAATGTCTGTAAGAATTGCAAAGTCACCATCATCCTCAAGGATCAAGCCCATAGCAACGCCAGCAACAGGCGCTTTTAGGGGTACACCTGCATCCATCATCGAAAGCGAACCACCACAAACAGATGCCATAGAGGATGATCCATTTGACTCGGTAATCTCAGAAACGACACGAATTGTGTACGGAAAGTCAGTTGCAGCAGGCAGAACTGCTTGCAGTGCCCGCCATGCCAGTTTTCCATGCCCTACTTCGCGCCGACCGGGAGGTCCAACACGTCCGACCTCGCCCACCGAATAGGGAGGAAAGTTATAGTGCAGTAAGAAATTGCTGCGGGAATTGGCATGCAAAGCATCAATGATCTGCTCATCATCTCCGGTACCAAGCGTTGTTACCACTAACGCCTGCGTTTCACCACGTGTGAACAGCGACGATCCATGGGTTCGTGGTAAGAGGCCTGTTTCAGACACGATTTGGCGTACATCTGTAGTTGAGCGGCCATCAATACGTTTGCCGCCTTTTACCACGTCGCCGCGCAGAATTCCGGCTTCAAGCTTTTTCATGGCTGACCCCAGTTGTGGGTCTGAAAGCTGTTCTTCGCTTAGGGCATCTTTAATGTTGGTGCGTGCCGCTGCAACTGCACTGGTACGCTCTTGCTTGTCAGTGATGGCAAAAGCAGTTCGCATGTCCTTTTCACCAGCCGATTTAACGGCTTCATAGAGTTCGCTATAATCAGGCGCAATGAATTCAAAGGGCTCTTTGGCGGCGTCTTCTGCTAGATCTATGATCAGATCAATGACGGGTTGAATTTGTTTATGGGCAAAAACAACCGCACTGAGCATTTCCTCTTCCGAAAGCTCATAGGCCTCTGACTCAACCATCATCACAGCGTCTTTTGTTCCCGCAACGATGAGATCAAGCCGCTGATCTGGGTCAATCCGAAGGTCATCCATATCGTCAACTGTGGGGTTCAGCACATATTCGCCGTCGGTGTATCCAACGCGGCATCCCGCAATTGGACCCATAAATGGTGCGCCAGAAATTGTGAGAGCTGCTGAGGCTGCGATCATTGCCACAATATCTGGGTCGTTCACCAAATCATGGCTAAGAACGGTGCACATTACCAAGACTTCGTTTTTAAAGCCGTCCACAAACAAAGGACGAATTGGGCGGTCTATCAACCGCGCGGTGAGCGTTTCTTTTTCGGATGGCCGTGCTTCACGTTTGAAGAAGCCGCCTGGAATTTTTCCTGCGGCATAGTATTTTTCTTGATAGTGAACGGTCAGAGGGAAAAAATCCTGACCGGGTTTTTGTTCTTTGGCAAAGGTGACATTTGCCATGACTGAGGTTTCACCCAAAGTTGCTATGACTGTTCCGTCTGCCTGACGGGCAGTTTTGCCTGTTTCTAAGGTGAGGGTATCTTCCCCCCACTGCATTGATTTTTTTGTTACATTAAACATCTGCGTTTCCTAAGTTGGTCCGTTGACCATTTGCATAGAGGGCGAATTCCCTCTGACCCCGATATCTTCTTTGTCGGGCGCTGGGGTCCGGGCACCGGATTTCAGATATATGGCGTGTATAGGAGAAATCAAAGAAAGCAAATGCCAAATCGTTTTTGCACTGTGGTATTGGAAAAAAACATCCATTCTTTCAGGGAAATCTTACCTATGTCAGCTTACACACGAATTGAAAAATTCTCCCTAAAAAAAGCAAAACCCGCGCCCCAATGGGATGCGGGTTCAAGAACGATTTTACTTGTGTTGCTTAGCGGCGAATGCCGAGCCGTTTGATCAGATCCTGATAGCGCGCATCTTCTACGCCTTTTAAGTAATCCACAAGCTTA
>CBFHXE010000047.1:0-13536 GCA_965659715.1 uncultured Paracoccaceae bacterium
CGATCAAAGTTTCTTTACCCCGCAGGTCGCTATTTTCACCTGTGATAAGCAGTCCTATCATCATATATCCAAGAGCATTCCTGCCTTTGATAAACGTGTTGTGAAAAATTAGATCAAACAATGTCTGCAATGAAGGACAAGCGTACCTTTACCTATTTGTCCAATTTAAACCCGCGCCCTTCTTTTTTGGCCAAAATCAGACTATGCTTGAGCTTAACAGAACCAAGAGGTCCGGACCTAAGATGAAATTGGGTAGCTTTATTTTTACCGCGCTTGTATCGGCGATTTTGGGCGCAGTGTTGTCCTATTCCGCCCATGACAGAATTAAGGCGCTGATTGATCCGTCCCAAGAGCCGCTGATCGCCATCGTTACGCTTGTCAATTCCTGTCAGGTTCCAGATAGCGCATTTATTGTAATGGACCTTGGGACCGGGTTAAAGGTTCCGTTCGTGAACAGCAAAGCAAGGATGCGCACCTTTGACGGCAGCAGCCTACAAATTCAGCTTAACCCAAAATATCCCGATGTGACCTTTGAAGGCCCCAAACAAATCGCGCAAGAGCGCATGACCATGAGTATTGATTGCGCCCAGTCCGACCGTATGGAGGAAACCTTTAAAGCGCTGCGGGATCAGCTGGGGAATTAAAACTCTGGCCTGCCGCTGTATGTATATGTTGCATCGCAGTGCCCCACTGAGTTTTTAAGGCAACCATTAAATGATCGGCAAGGCCACAGCCTGATAAAACCAGTGGTGCAGATCATATTTGGCGGAAAACGGCCCGCCAACCAAAACCCAGCCACGCTTCAGTTTCTCATTGACTTTTTCTTCTAGGGTCTCTGGATCTTTGCCCTTCAAAATCTCATAATTGACCGCTTGCATCTGCCCACTCCTGATCTCAGAACTACGCTAAACGACAACCCAAAACATCGCAAGTCAGCCGGACTTTGATCTGCGCCTATGGACTTTAATGTTAGCCGCGCATTCGGACATGGTCGGGGTCATAGGGGCTTGAGGCAATAACCATTGCGTCTACACGCGCTCCGCATAAATCCAGCGCTGCCATGCTACCGATTTCGGCGTGCTCTGGGGTAACAAAAGCATAGGCAAGGTTCTTTCCAACCCGGTGCCCCCATTCACCAGAAGTTACCGTGCCAATGACCCTATCCCCCTGCATCAGTGATGCACCGCCATAGGCGGGCGCTGCGCGCGATGAAATTTCCAATGTCACCAGTTTACGGCGCGGGCCGTCTGCATGGCGCTGTTGCAAAGCCGCTTTGCCAATAAAGTCAGGTTTGTCCAGTTTCACAAATCGGTCCAGTCCGGTTTCAAAAGGATCAAATTCGGTGAGCAGATCCGATTTCCAGTGCAAGAACCCCTTCTCCATCCGCATGGAGTCAACCGCGCGGGCCCCGAAAAGCTTCATCCCATAGGCCTCACCGGCTTTTCGCAGGGCCAAATAAGCCGCATAAAGCGATGCATTGGGCAGATGAATCTCATAGGCCAGCTCACCCGAAAAGCTAACCCCCATCACCGTGGCCGGCGCAATGCCAATCAAACATTCCCGCACGGAAAGCCATGCAAAGGCGGCCTTTGACCAATCGCCCCGCGCGCAGGCAGATAGCACATCACGGGCGCGTGGTCCGGCCAGAACCAATATGGTTTGCTCATTGGTTAGGCTGCGGATCTGCACATCCTGTTCTGGATCAAGATGGGATTGCAACCAGTCCATGTCATGAAATTCACTGGCCGCAGCCGAGCCGTACCAAACCCGCGCTGGTCCGCGATCCGATGCGGGCAGATTGGCGATAGTGGCTTCACTTTTGATCATACCATGGTGGTTCAGCAAATAGCCCAGCCCGATACGGCCAGAGCGCTTGGGTAGAGAACCGCAGAACATCCTATCCAGAAATGCGCGGCGATCCGCGCCGGTAATTTCAAATCGGTTGAAGCCGTTGACTTCGCACAGGCCGACATTTTCGGTCAGGTTTCTAATTTCTTCTGCCACCAGATCAAAAGTTTCGTCGAAATCAAACCCAAGGGTGGGGTGAAAATCCTTGGCCGGCTTGATATAATCCACGCGCTCCCAGCCATTGACCACGGTGAATTCAGCGCCTTCCGCAGCAAGCACCGGCGTCAAAGACGTTGTCTTGGCAGGCCGCCCAGCAGGGCGGTGCTCATGCGGGAAATGAAACCGAAATTCGTTTTGGTAATCCTCAATGGCCTTCAACGCGGTCAGCTCTACATTTGCATGGCCCGTAAAGCGGCGTGGGTCCAGAACCCATGTGTCATAGCAGGCTTCACCATGGACAATTTGCTGCGCCAAAAGCCAGCCATGTCCCCCCCCCTCGCCAAGCCCCGCACGCAGACCGATAATGCAATAGGCATTGCGTTTGCCCGGAATGGGCCCCACCAGAGGTGCGCCGTCAATGGTATAGGTGATCGGGCCGTTGACCACGGTGTGAATGCCCACGTCCATCAAGGCAGGCATCCGTGCAAAGGCGCCTTCAAGCACGTCGCTGACCCGATCAAGATCATCGGGGCACAGCGCGTTGACAAAATGGGGATCAATCCCGTCCATGCCCCATGTTTTGCACTCCTGCTCATAAAACCCGACAAGCAAGCCGTTTTTTTCCTGACGGCAATAATAATCGCTGATCGGGCAGCGCAGCAGTGGCATCCGGTGGTCTGCATCCGCAATAGCTGGAATTTCTTCGGTCAGGAAATATTGATGCTCCATCGATATCACCGGATGGTGTACCCCCATCATCGCGCCCACTTCGTTGACACGGTACCCGCAGGCATTAACGACAATATCACAGTCTATATTGCCTTTTTCAGTTTGTACCGTCCACGTATCATCCGCATGCTGCTTGAGCCCGATCACGGGTGTGTTGCGATAAACCTCAGCGCCGGCTTTGCGGGCACGGCGCGCCAGTGCCTGACAAAGCTGCGCAGGATCAATGTCCCCATCCAGCGGATCCCATAACCCGCCTAAAAGATTATCGGTTGAAATCAGCGGATGACGGCGGGCACATTCATCGGCGTCAATCACTTCAAAATGTACATCCATACCGCGCGCCATGGATGCAAAATGGCGATATCCCTGCATTTGCGCTTCGGTATTGGCCAGCCTTATGCCACCGTCCCCATGATGGTAATTAATTGGATAATCGGGGTCTTCAGCCAGTGATTTATATAGGTTTATAGAATGGGTTTTCAGCCCAACCATGGTCTGGTTCATACCAAAATTGGTGACCTGCGCGGCAGAATGCCAAGTTGTCCCGCTGGTCAGCTCATTGCGCTCTAGCAAAACAACATCGCTCCAGCCTTCTTGGGTCAGATGATAGAGCGTAGAGCACCCGGCTATGCCGCCGCCAATGACCACCACTTTGGTTCTTGATTTCATCAAACACTCTCCTGATTATCTTCCATGAATACGCTGCACAAAAACCGCTGCCTAAGGTCAACCCATGCCGTGTAATTTCTAAAAATTAGAAACAGAGTTACTATTTTTTCCCTAGATGGGGTCTTCGCTTGTGAACGCAGGCCCGGACCCCGTTTAGTCACTGCACAGAAGGCGTCAAACACAGGATATCAATGCCACCGAAGCAGACATCAAAACCAAAACGCGGCGGACGGCGCGAACGGCTTGCCCAGCGCGCCGCAAAGCCGGTCATAGATCCCTGCCCACCCGGTCAAATTGGCGGCGCATACCGTCCATTGTCAGAGCGAAACATTGAGAAAATTTACCAGACATCCTTGCGGCTTTTAGCCGAGCTTGGAATGGGCGAGGTTCCCAAGAATTTATCCGAAAAACTTTTGGCGGCGGGCGCCGAGGACACTGGGCGCGGCCGGATTGTGTTTCCCCCTGCGCTGGTTGAAGAGGCGATTGATCGCGCAGCGAAAAAATTTGTCCTGCATGGACGTGATGAAGACCGTTCAATCGAAGTTGGCGGCCAAAAGGTATACTTTGGAACCGGCGGCGCTGCCGTGCAAACCTTGGATATGGACAGCGGGCTATATCGCCCCTCTACGCTCAAAGACCTGCATGACTTTACCCGTTTGCAGGATCATTTGGCCAATGTCAGCTGGTTTACGCGCTGCTGCATTGCAACCGATGTTGCGGATAATTTCGACCTTGATGTGAACACGGCCTATGCGCTGATTAAAAACACCACCAAACCTGTTGCCACCGCCTTTACACTGGCCGAGCATATCGCACCAATTGTCCAGATGCTGGATATTGCAGCAGGCGGTGAAGGCGCGTTTTCAAAGCGGCCGTTTTTAAAGGCGCATATTAGCCCTGTCATATCGCCCATGCGATTTGCCGAAGATGCGGTGGATGTTGTGTTCGGTTGCATTGCCCACAACATCCCGATTTCCTGCATCACCGCTGCACAGGCGGGCGCCACAGCCCCGGCCACATTGGCCGGATTTCTAGCGCAATCGCTGGCCGAAACACTGGCCAGTTTGGTCATGGTGCATGCCATCAAGCCCGGCCACCCGATGATATTTTCCAACTGGCCGCTGGTGATTGATCTTCGCACTGGCGCCTTTTCCGGCGGCAGCGGAGAATCTGCTGTGCTCAACGCCGCCTCGGCGCAAGTGTCCAACTGGCTTGGCCTGCCCTCTGGCGTGGCGTCTTCAATGACCGACAGCAAAGCGATCGACGCGCAATATGGCGCGGAAAAAGGCATCACCGCGATGGCGACAGCATTGGCCGGGGGCAATTTGATTTATGAAAGCTCTGGGATGACCGCCTCGCTTCTTGGGGCCAGCTTTGAAGGCTTTGTGCTGGATGATGAAATGCATTCAAACATCTACCGCGCTTTGCGGGGCATCGAAGTCAGCGAAGAGAACCTTGGATTTGAAGCAATTTGCGAGGCGGTGCTTGGGGAAGGCCATTTTCTTGGTGGCGCGCAGACACTCGCCGCAATGGAGCGCGATTATTTTTACCCTTCTCTGGCCAATCGCGATGAGCCGCGCACGTGGCAAGCCAGCGGCGCACCCGATGCATGGGGGGCCGCAAAATCTCGTGCACAATCCATTTTGGACAGCCATCGCCCCGAGTATTTATCCTCTCAGCAGGACCGCCAAATTCGATCGCAGTTTAAAATCTTAAGTTAGCGCTTTTCCTGCGGAACAAACCCAAAATGGCCCTCAAGCCAAGGCATCATTGCGAAAGCGGGCTGCAAGGCGCGCTTTTCGATCAATCGCACCATGATGTCCTGTACAATCTGTTGGGATTTTGCGGCGCATTCCGGCGTTGCAAAAATGGAAATCGCGCGGGCGAATGCCTTTTCCGGAAACGGGAAAAGCTTTACCTTTGCATGGAACCGACTGGCACGCATGTAGCATAGCGGGGTGGTAAGGGCCCATCCCCCCCCTTCGGCGATCATTGCCATCAAGGTTTGATTGCTTTCGATTTCAAACCGCCGGGGCAGATTGATTTTCAAACGCCTGAGCTGGGTTTCAATCTGGTGGCTTATAATCTGACCGGCATCATAGCGCAAAAACGGCAAACCCTCTAAGCCCTCTAGCAGCTCGGCAGGCGTCTGTTGGCAATTGACCGGCAGAGCCAGAACAAATGGATCGCGCAGAAAAGGCGTTTCCTGCAAATCGGGCGCGCCGTCGATTGGCACATTGGCGATGCCGATATCGATCGCACGCCGACGTAGTAAATCGAGGATTTCATGACTGGAGCGGGTGCGATGGGTGAAATTGCATTGCGGCATGGTTCTGGCCAAACGCACCGCAAGATCAGGGCCGATTTCATTATCAAAATCTTCGATCAACCCAAGCCTTAGCATGCGCGCTTCATAGACATTGCCGGTCATTACCTCGGCCTGTCCTTTCCGGATCAACATCAAGGCCTGCTCGACATATTTTAAAAATTCCCGGCCTGCCGGAGTTAAGACCATGGGTCGGCGTTTATGATCCAGCAAATTGACACCCAGCTTGGTCTCTAAACTGCGCAAATGATGTGACACGGTGCTGATCGACAGTCCAGTTTCTTTGGCCACAGCGCGCACCGACCCCAAGGCCGCTGTGAGTTTAAAAACTTCTAGCCACTTCAGGCTTAATTCAGGTTCCCGCATATTTGCTCCTGTGTTTGCGGTGTTAGCAAAGACACCACCCCTGCTATAGTTCAATTAATTTTTTTAATTTTTTCAAATTATCATTTCGAAAATATCAATACTTTTAGGCTACTGGGTTTTGGCGACCCCACCTGTGCATGAGCTCAATTTAAACCAGAAAATGCGGCTGCGATATGAATGTAAAAATGTTTGAAGTTTCATCACCCGTGGATGCATCACCTAGACGCAGATTTGCATTTTCCAACAAGATGTTGTAATTTAAAGAAAAAAATAAGAGAGCAGGAAATTGATAGCGAAGTTTTCGAATATTGCACGTGCCGTGGGCGATGCTTTGTCACCCATGGTGACCCGTCCTTATGGCCGTCAGGTGGCCGCCCTTTGCACCCGAAAAGGCAAAATGGAAAAGAGGTCCTTTTGGTGACGAGCCGGAGGAGAGGCCGCTGGATTGTTCCCAAGGGCTGGCCAATGGAAGGCAAAACCTTTCCCGAAACAGCACTCGAAGAGGCCTGGGCAGAGGCAGGCGTTCGCAAGGGGCACATCAAAGGCGATATGCTTGGAACTTACACATATAAAAAACTGCAACGAAACGGAACTACGCTTCCATGTGTTGTGGATGTATACTCTGTTAAGGTTGATGAGCTAAAAGACAAATTTCCTGAAAGCGATGAACGCAAGCGGCGCTGGGTTCCACAATTCGAAGCCGTTGAGCTGGTAAGCGAACCTGAACTGAAAGAAATCATCCGCGTCATTTAACAGGTGCATTCTTTCTGCTTGTGCAAATAGACATAGACCTATAGCCCAGAAAGACCGCCTTTACCGGCTCAGCTATTGAGGTCTTCGTGCCCGACCAAAACAATAATAAGTGGAAGACGCTGAACCGAGACCTTGGCCGTCTAGGCCAAGTTGAGCTTGCGGCACAGTTCGGTGCCAAGCCAATGATTGGCATTGGCATTGCTTTGATCTTTTTGATTGTGGCCGGTCTCTTTGCAGCGCTGGTGTTTTGGCAGCAACCGCCGTTTCTCATCATTGTAGCTGCTGCAGTTTTTGGGGCTTATATGGCGCTGAATATCGGCGCCAATGACGTGGCCAATAATATGGGCCCTGCCGTGGGCGCCAATGCGCTGACCATGGGCGGTGCCATTTTAATTGCCGCCGTGGCCGAAAGCGCTGGCGCGCTTTTGGCAGGTGGCGATGTGGTCAGCACAATTTCAAAAGGTATCATTGATCCTGCCGGTGTTGCCGAAACCGAAATTTTTATTTGGGCGATGATGGCTGCGCTCATTTCCTCGGCGATGTGGGTCAATTTGGCAACCTATGTCGGGGCGCCAGTGTCCACCACCCATTCGGTGGTGGGCGGCGTTATGGGCGCAGGGATCGCTGCTGCGGGTTTTGGCGCAGTAAACTGGGCCACCATGAGCAAAATTGCCGCCAGTTGGGTGATATCACCGGTGCTTGGCGGGGTTATCGCCGCGATGTTTTTGGCCTTTATCAAAGTGAAAATTATCTATCAGGAAGATAAAATTGCCGCTGCACGGCGCTGGGTTCCGGTACTGATAGGGATCATGGCTGCGGCCTTTGCGTCCTATCTTGCGCTCAAGGGCCTTAAGCGGATTTACAAAATTGATCTGGGTCTTGCTCTGTCCATAGGGGCGGGTATTGGGCTGCTTTTGTATTTTGTCTCTCGCCCCCTGATAAACCGGCAATCTCAAGGTCTGGAAAATCGCAATAAATCCCTAAAGATCCTGTTTAATGTGCCCCTGATTTTTTCGGCGGCACTTTTATCCTTTGCCCATGGGGCCAATGATGTGGCCAATGCGGTGGGGCCTTTGGCCGCCATTGTGCACGCCTTGGAATTTGACGGGGCCGCAACCAAAGTTGCCATCCCGCTTTGGGTGATGGTCATCGGCGCATTTGGCATTTCTTTTGGTTTGTTTTTATTCGGGCCAAAGCTGATCCGTATGGTTGGTAGCCAGATCACCAAACAAAATCAATGCGTGCCTATTGCGTCGCGCTTTCCGCAGCGATCACTGTGATTGTTGCCTCTTGGCTCGGATTGCCCGTCAGTTCCACACATATTGCCGTCGGAGCTGTCTTTGGGGGTGGATTTTACCGTGAATATGAAGTCAAACGCCGATCCCAAAAATTGGCTAAATTGACCCAATCAGGCACGCTTGCACCAGAAGAGCGAAAACGCCGCAAACTCGTACGCCGGTCGCATTTTATGACCATTATCGCCGCTTGGGTTATCACAGTGCCTGCAGCTGCGCTCTTATCCGCTTTGATTTTCCTCGTACTGAACGTGATTTTTGTGTAAAGCCGTCTTGGGCCCGATCGGTCTAAAGCGTCAAAGACACAAGGTATTTCTAAATGAAAATAGCCTATACGATGGAACCAAGCCGTGGCGGCACCGACCTTTTACTTGCTGCTGTTGCAACAGAATTGGCTGCGTCGGGCTTTAGCGTCTGCGGCACTGTGCAAATCAATTCAGACCGCGAGGATTGTACCGGCTGCGATATGGACGTGCGTGTTCTTCCCGACGGACCAACGATCCGCATTTCTCAGTCTTTGGGCAAAGGATCGAAGGGATGCCGTTTAGACCCGTCTGCCTTGGAATTGGCCGTAGGTCATACCAAAGAAAGCCTGGCCAACGGTGCAGATGTGCTGATCATCAACAAGTTTGGCAAACACGAAGCCCAAGGGCGCGGGTTTCGCGAAGTGATTGCCGAGGCGCTGTCTCAGGACATCCCGGTTATTGTCGGACTTAATCAGCTTAACGAGCAGGCCTTCAAGGACTTCACATCGGATGTGGCAGTCTCTTTGCCGCCCGATATTGAAAGTTCTGTGCTCTGGGTTAAAGCAGCACAATCTTTTGGCGGCTAGCTTTTGATGCCATTTAGTGTAGTTGAATCAGTAGATTGACGCACTATCGGCCGGCGCATTTTCTACCCGAAAAACACCCCGATGACCACTAAAATTAAGCCTAAAACAGACAAGAGCAACGAACCCAAATTGACCGGCACAATGGATTGCAGCACCGCTTTCAGCGCCTCATCATCGATCGCGGACCGCTTGGCGCGTGCGACTTTGAAAATGCAATAAAATAGCCCTGAAAGCCCAATAAGCGACACCAGTGCACCGCCCCAGATTAACCCTGCCATTTAGCGCTCCCTGCTCTTGTTTTCAGGCACTGCCTATGCGATTTTACCTGTATCTGCAAGGTGGCATGAGCCGCAAAAAACGGTGTAAAACCATTGCCATAGTGTCGGCTAATATGTGCTGAAAAGCACTGGCAGCCAAAGGCTATTTGAAGTTAATGAAAGAAAACAATGTCCTATGAACCGATCCCTCTGCCGCATAAGGTGCAGCTAGATAAAGACGAAGCCATCGCCGCGTCGCAGCAGTTTCTAAACTATATGCAAATGCGCCATTCGGTGCGCGATTATGCGGACACGCCGGTGCCCAAAGAGGTGATCGAAAATGCCATTGCGGCGGCGGGCACTGCGCCGTCGGGGGCCAATCAGCAGCCCTGGCATTTTGTGGCCATTCAAGACGCTGATATGAAAGCCAAAATCCGGGCGGCGGCCGAAGAAGAAGAGCGTGCCTTTTATGCCGGTGGCGGCGGTGATGCCTGGATTAGCGCGCTTGAGCCGATTGGAACAGGGGCCGAGAAACCGCATCTGACCATTGCGCCCTGGCTGATCGTGGTCTTTGCCCAGCGCTATGGTATCGACAGTGAAGGCGCGCGGCACAAACATTACTATGTGCCTGAAAGCGTTGGTATTTCTACGGGTATGTTGATCACGGCGCTGCATCATGCGGGGCTCGTGTGCCTAACACATACCCCCAATCCGATGAAGTTTCTCAATGATCTTTGCCGCAGGCCAGACAATGAAAAGCCGGTGATGATTATTCCGGTGGGCTATCCCAGCGCAGGCGCGACAATCCCCAAAGCCGCAAAAAAGAAAAAGCCGCTGGATGAAATTCTGTCGGTTTTCTAGGCCGGATTAAGGCCCAAAAACAGCGTCGGTTTCACGTCGGTATCGCAGCAGTATCGCGCAGGTGGGAATTTTGCTGCCAAAAGTAAGTTTTTCTTTAGAATGCGCGAGGCTAATTTCACTTTCTGTTCTAGCTCACAAGATATTTGCCACAGCTATTTCAGCTTCCCTTTCATTTCCAATCGCCTATTATTCTTTTAATTTTTGGAAAAATTTCGATGGCATTTGGCGTATTCATTCACAGGTACGATTCGATCTATGAGGATATTCCCTCGGAAAAGTATCAATTCCCGAAACAATATCTTTCGCGGGCAAAAAACTGCGAAGGTGACTGGGTCATTTATTTGGAGCCAAGTAAGGTCAAAAAGACCAGAGGTTATTTTGCAGTGGCAAAGGTGCGTGAAATCATTTCAGACCCAAATAATAAAGCCATGTTTCTCGCCATAATTGTGAAAGGTAGCTATTTGGATTTTGGGGATCCTGTTCAATTCAGTGAAAAAGGCGAAGTAATTGAACAAGGGTTACTGAACAATCAAGGAAAGATTTCGGGCCGCTCTCAATCTGCTGTAAGAACAATATCTGCACCCGATTCCACAAGGATTTTGGACCGCGGGCTTTTTCAAGACGACAATTTCTTACCACGTTCCGCAAACTAGTCTGTAAACTTTGGCTTCCATGAAGATCAATCCCAATTTGAGGTTTCTTCTGCAAGAATAAGGGTGAAGCAACTTACCAATAGGGCAATTCGCGACCGAAACTTTCGAAAAACTGTTCTGAAAGCCTATGGAGAGCGCTGTGCGATTACAGGTCTACGTTTGATTAACGGAGGGGGCAGGGCCGAGGTCGAAGCTGCCCATATTCGCCCAGTAGAACATGACGGCCCAGACATTGTTTCAAACGGCATTGCCTTATCTGGCACTGCACATTGGATGTTTGATCGAAGCTTAGTGAGCCTTTCTAATGACCTAAAATTCTTATCTCTAGACATACCAAAGACCCAAATGCAGTGCATGCAATGATCAACCAACAGGCTACCTTATTGCTCCGGAGCGGGTTTTTGAGCGCCCTCGTGCTGAATTTATAAATTGGCATCGGCAGAATTGCTTCAAAAACTGATTTGTCCCATCCAGTCGAACCTTTTTTCTAAAACTTGAAAAGCATCATTATTTCGTAAGTCTATAGTTTAAATGTCCCCAATCCCCCTCACCCATCCACGCGGATCACCGCGTTTTTGGGGTCATAGGGGCTGTCTTCGACAATCTCTGCATCCCACAGCTGATCTAGGATTTTGACCTTTAGTTTGCTGCCTACCGCCGCATGCTCGGGGCGCACGTAGCCCATGCCGATGGATTTTTCAAACACCACCGAATAGCCGCCCGAGGTCAGGCGGCCAACCCGCGTGCCGTCCGCTGCATAAAGCGCTTCGCGCCCCCACGGATCGGCATCTTCCGGCCCATCAATCAGCAGCGTGACGCATTTCGAGCGGATGCCAATGGCCTGTATTGCATCGCGGCCCTGAAACTCTTTGTTTAGATCGACAAAGCGCGGCAGATCGGCTTCTAGCGGGGTGGCATCGCGGCCCAGTTCGGTGCCAAAGGCGCGGTATGATTTTTCCTGCCGCAGCCAGTTTTGCGCACGGCCGCCGACAAGTTTCATCCCATGCGGCGCGCCGGCCGCTTCGAGCAGGTCAAAAAGGTAGTTTTGCATTTCAATCGGGTGGTGCAATTCCCAGCCCAGCTCGCCCGTATAGGCCACGCGGATGGCATTGACCGGACACATGCCCAGCTCGATCTGGCGCGCCGACAGCCATGGAAAGCGTTTGTTCGACAGCGCCGTGGTGGGATCGGCGTCCTTGATCACCGCGCTAAGAACATCGCGCGACTTCGGGCCAGCAATGGCAAAGACGCCCCATTGCGTGGTCACATCCTGGACTTCGATATATCCCAGCTCATCGGTTTTATCGGCTACGGCCTTGCGCAGGTAATCGCCGTCGTATTCGGTCCATGCACCTGCCGAGACAAGGTAGTAGTCATCTTCGGCCAGCCGCACGATAGTATATTCGGTGCGCGTGGTGCCCGCCGCGGTAAGCGCATAGGTCAGGTTGATCCGACCCACGCGGGGCAGTTTGTTACAGGTGAACCAGTCCAGAAATGCGGTGGCGCCGGGGCCTTTGACGCGATGTTTGGTAAAAGCGGTGGCGTCGATCAGCCCGACACCTTCGCGGATGGCGCGGGCTTCTTCCACCGCATATTGCCACCAGCCGCCGCGCCGGAAGCTGCGCGCGTCATGGTCAAAGCTGTCTGGCGCATCCAGCAGGCCGAAATAATTAGGCCGCTCAAACCCGTTGACACAGCCAAACTGCGCGCCGCGCGCTTTTTGCCGGTCATAGGCCGGCGCGGTGCGCAGCGGGCGGCAGGCTTCGCGCTCTTCATCGGGGTGGTGCAGGATATAGACGTGCTCATAGCATTCTTCGTTTTTGCGCGCCGCATATTCGGTGGTCATCCAATTGCCGTAGCGTTTGGGATCAAGCGAAGCCATATCAATCTCGGCCTCGCCCTCGACCATCATCTGCGCCAGATAATAGCCGGTGCCGCCGGCGGCGGTGATGCCAAAGCTAAAGCCTTCGGCGAGCCACATATTGCGCAGCCCCGGGGCCGGACCCACCAGCGGATTGCCGTCCGGCGTATAACAGATCGGCCCGTTGTAGTCGTCTTTCAGCCCCACGGTTTCCGAAGAAGGAAGGCGGTGGATCATCGACATATATTCTTCTTCGATCCGTTCCAGATCGAGCGGAAAGAGATCGGCGCGGAAACTGTCGGGCACGCCGTGCTCGAACCGCGCAGGCGCATTGCGCTCGTAGGGGCCGAGGATCCAGCCGCCGCGCTCTTCGCGCACATACCATTTTGCATCTGCGTCGCGCAGCACCGGGTGCTCGCCATTGGTTTTGCGCCAGTCCACCAGCGCTGCATCCGGCTCGGTGACGATAAACTGATGCTCGACCGGAATGGCGGGCATTTTGATGCCCAACAGTTTGGCGGTGCGCTGTGCATGATTGCCGGTGGCGGTGACCACATGTTCGGCATGGACCACGATTTGCTCGTCCGAGGCCACCAGATTGCCGCCCTGCTCAACCATTTTCGTCAGCGTGACTTTCCAGTCGCTGCCAGTCCATTCATAGGCATCAGCCTGCCATTTACGCTCAACCGTCACGCCGCGCTGGCGCGCGCCTTTGGCCATCGCCATGGTGACATCGGCCGGATTGATATAGCCGTCGGTCGGATGATAAATCGCGCCCACCAGATCCTCGGATCTAACCAGCGGATAGCGCTCTTTGATCTGGGCGGGGCTAAGCCATTCATAGGGCACGCCGCAGGTCTCGGCCGTGGTGGCATAGACCATATATTCATCCATCCGCTCTTTGGTTTGCGCCATGCGCAGGTTGCC
>CBFHXE010000047.1:13636-21120 GCA_965659715.1 uncultured Paracoccaceae bacterium
ACGATGGAAAATCCGGCATTAAGCCCGGTTTCGGCTTCGAGCTGTTTATAGAACTCGACCGAATACTGGTGGATATGGGTGGTGGCAAAGGACATATTGAAGAGCGGCAGCAGACCGGCCGCGTGCCATGTCGAGCCCGAGGTCAGCTCGTCGCGCTCTAAAAGGACCACATCTTCCCATCCGGCACGCGCAAGGTGATAGGCAATCGAAGTTCCAACGGCGCCGCCACCAACAACAAGGGCTTTGACATGGGTTTTCATTTTGCTATCTCCTCACACTATCGTTGGTCCTGATATGCGCCAACTGGCGATCTAAACGCGTGATCGCTCCGACCGGAAAAGGCACAAAACCGACCTTGATCCATAAAAACGCCAAACAGTCTTAATTTTCAATAGCCCTATTCTGTGGTCCAAAAATACGCAATTTTCCGTTTCCAAAGGATTGATAGCAGGTCATTTTCCGCCGAATTTAAAAGATGCCCACTTTCGCCGATTTAATTCCGGTTCTATAAGGGGTCATGCGACCACAAGAGAGTCGCAGCAAAAAAATAATTTTAGGGACAGAACATCATGTTTGGGATCGGAAATTTAACCGGTTTGTTTGCCCAGGATATGGCGATCGACCTCGGTACGGCAAACACATTGGTCTATGTGAAAGGCCGCGGTGTCATTCTATCCGAGCCTTCGGTGGTGGCCTATCACGTCAAAGACGGCGTCAAAAAGGTGCTTGCGGTCGGAGAAGACGCCAAATTGATGCTGGGACGCACCCCCGGCAGCATCGAAGCCATTCGGCCGATGCGCGAAGGCGTGATCGCAGATTTTGATGTGGCCGAGGAAATGATCAAGCATTTTATTCGCAAAGTGCACCGTCGCTCGACCTTTTCAAAGCCCAAAATCATTGTTTGTGTCCCGCATGGCGCCACACCTGTGGAAAAACGCGCCATTCGCCAATCAGTGCTTTCAGCCGGCGCACGCCGCGCCGGTCTGGTGGCCGAACCGATTGCAGCCGCCATCGGGGCCGGCATGCCGATTACTGATCCCACCGGCAATATGGTGGTTGATATTGGCGGCGGCACCACCGAGGTGGCGGTTCTATCGCTGGGCGATATTGTTTATGCCCGCTCGGTTCGGGTTGGCGGCGACCGTATGGACGAAGCCATTGTCAGCTATTTGCGCCGCCAGCAGAACCTCTTGGTCGGGGAAAGCACCGCAGAGCGGATCAAAACGACTATCGGCACCGCACGCATGCCGGATGATGGCCGCGGCGCATCATTGATGATCCGAGGACGTGATCTGCTAAACGGGGTGCCAAAAGAGACGGAAATAACCCAAGCGCAGGTGGCCGAAGCGCTCAGCGAACCGGTGCAGCAGATTTGCGAAGCGGTGATGACAGCCTTGGAAGCAACGCCGCCTGATCTGGCGGCTGATATTGTGGACCGGGGCGTAATGCTCACCGGCGGCGGCGCGTTGCTGGGCGATCTTGATCGCGCATTGCGGGAAAAAACTGGGCTGGCGATCTCAATCGCTGACGAAAGCCTCAATTGCGTGGCCATGGGCACTGGCAAAGCCCTAGAATATGAGCACCAGTTGCGCCATGCAATCGACTATGACAGCTAATCGGGCACCAATGTGACCAAGAGGTTTATTTGGCACAGGATCGCACAGGACAAGAAGATTATATCAGCACGCTAAAGCGGGTTTTTCTTGGCCTTTTGCTGCTTGTCCTTTTGGTGATCTTTCTCATCTGGCGGATCGATAATCCGCGCGTTGAGCGTTTTCGCGCACAGATTATCGACACAGTTTTACCGCAGGTCGACTGGGCGATGGCGCCTGTCACCCAAACTGCCAAGCTGATCCGTGACCTGCAAAGCTATCAAAGTATCTACATACAAAACCAAGAATTGCGACGCGAGTTGCAAAAGATGAAAAAGTGGAAAGAGGCGGCCGGTCAGCTTGAACAGGAAAACGCCCGTTTGCTGGATTTGAACCAGCTGCAACTCGACCCCAAACTGACCCGTGTAAGCGGCATTGTAATGGCCGACAGCGGTTCGCCTTTTCGGCAATCTGTGCTGCTGAATGTGGGCAGCCAGGACGGCATTCAGGACGGCTGGGCAGCGATGGATGGCTTGGGGCTTGTGGGCCGCATCTCAGGGGTTGGACAAAAAACCAGCCGGGTGATTTTGCTGACCGACACGTCAAGCCGCATACCAGCAGTGATCCAACCTTCGGGGCAGCGTGCCTTTGTGTCAGGCGATAATTCAGCCGCGCCTGTGATTGATTTTCTTGAAAACCGCAATCTGGCCCGCCCGGGGGACCGGATTTTCACCTCAGGCGATGCGGGTCTCTTGCCGCCAGATTTATTGATCGGGCAATTGGCCCAGGATCCAAACAAGCGTTTGCGGGTGCGGCTGTCGGCAGATTTCGAGCGGCTCGAATTTTTGCAGGTATTGCGCGATCAAAAGACGCTCAAAATCAAAGACACCGGTGCTTTGGTGATACCAAAAGACATCGCCCATCCAAGCGGGGCGGCAAATGATTGATGCAGCACTGTTAAAAACCTGGGCCTATTGTGCTGGTTTCGCTCTGCTTGGGCTGCTGCTGACTTTTTCTGAGCTTTTGCCGCTCAATACGCTGACACCAAGCTGGGTGATGCCAGATGTTTTTTTATGCGTGACTTTTGTCTGTTGCATCCGCCGGCCACGTTATGTGCCGATGCTGATCATCGCCTTGGTGTTTTTGTTTCAGGACCTTCTGCTCAACCGGCCCCCGGGATTGTTTACCGCCTTGACGCTTATGGCAAGTGAGTGGCTTAAACGCCGCAGCCAACGCACTGAAGAATTTCCCTTTATAAAAGAATACCTCAGCGTGATCTTGGCCATAGCGGTGGTGCTTTTGGGCACCCGATGGGCCGTTGGCATTGTCATGTTACCAATGCCAGAGGCCTTTTTAACGCTCAGCGAATTGCTGTCCACGGTTCTATTTTATCCGCTTTTAGTGCTTTTTACACAGGTGGTTTTAAAAGTCCGCCGCGCTGGATTTGGGGACCTTGAAGCCGCCGCAAGGGAACGGACATGAAACGGCTTGAGGATCAGATCAAACATGATCGGCGCCGGATCAACCGGCGCAGTTTGCTGGTCGGCGGCGCCCAGCTTGGATTTGCCGGGCTTCTTGGCTGGCGGCTGCGTTATTTGCAAATCGAACAGGCCAATCAATATCAACTGATGGCAGAAGAAAACCGGATCAACGTGCGGCTGCTGCCCCCCCAGCGGGGCGAAATTTACGACCGCAACGGGCTGATTTTAGCGCAAAATGAACCGAGCTATCGCATAACGCTTGTGAAAGAACTGGCCGGCGACGTGGATGAGGTGCTGGATAAGCTGGTCCAATTGGTGCCCATAAGCGACGCAACTTTGGCTCGGGCGCGCAATGAACTTGCGCGCAGCGCGCCGTTTTTGCCTGTGACCATCATTGACCGGATGAGCTGGTCTGATATCTCAAAGGTGGCGATCAACGCACCTGCCTTGCCGGGGGTGACCCCTGATGTAGGAATGTCGCGCAGTTATCCTTTTGGCGAAAATTTTGCCCATGTGGTCGGCTATGTAGGCCCGGTCAGCACCCGCGATCTGGAGCGCCGCGATGACCCCGATCCGTTGCTGCGCATTCCGCGGTTTCAAATCGGCAAGGTTGGCATTGAGTCCAAATATGAAAATGAACTGCGCGGCCGCGCCGGCGCGCGCCGGGTCGAAGTCAACGCCGTGGGCCGGATTATGCGTGAGCTGGACCGCCAAGAGGGTCTAACCGGCAGCAGCCTGCAAATTTCGACCGACACGGCGCTGCAAAGCTATGTTCAGGCCCGTTTGGGTCAAAATAGCGCCTCTGCCGTGGTGATCGATTGCACCATGGGCGATATATTGGCGATTGCCTCTTCGCCAGGCTATGATCCGAATAAATTTGTCCGTGGGATCTCATTGAGCGATTATGCAGAGCTGCGCGACAATGAACGGCGTCCGCTGGCCTCAAAATCGGTTCAGGATGCGTATCCGCCCGGCTCAACCTTTAAGATGATCACTGCGCTGGCCGCATTGGAAGCCGGGGTGATCAGCCCCAACGATACCGTTAAGTGCCGCGGCCATCTGGAAGTTTCTGATCGAAAGTTCCACTGCTGGAAGGCCGGCGGACACGGCAATATGAACCTTGAAAAATCGCTGCGGGAAAGCTGCGATGTGTATTACTATGAACTGGCGCTAAAGGTCGGCATTGAGAAAATATCGCAAATGGCCAAAACCTTCGGCATTGGGGTCCGTCATGATGTGCCTTTATCGGCCGAGTCTAAAGGCCTCGCGCCAGACAAAAAATGGAAACTTCTAAACCGCGGCCGTGAATGGGTGATTGGCGATACGGTGAACGCATCCATTGGCCAGGGCTTTGTTCTGTGCTCGCCGCTGCAATTGGCAGTAATGAGCGCCCGTTTGGCCACCGGCAAAAATATTAAGCCTCAGCTGATCAAGCGGGTGGGTGCAGACCCCATCTCTGTCCCCGAGGCAGAGCCGCTGCCGGTGAGTGAAAACAATCTGCGTTTTATCCGCCGCGCCATGTTCGAGGTTAGCAATAACCGCCGCGGCACCGCCTTTGCATCGCGCATCACAACCGAAGCATTTCGCATGGCCGGTAAAACCGGCACCAGTCAGGTGCGCAATATCTCGGAAAAAGAGCGCGCGCGGGGGGTCACAGCGAACGAAGATTTAGAGTGGGATCGGCGTGATCACGCATTGTTTTTAAACTTTGCGCCCTATGACAATCCAAAAATCGCCGTGGCTGTGGTAGTAGAACATGGCGGCGGCGGATCAAAAGCTGCCGCGCCAATTGCACGAGATATTACCTTGCAGGCGCTTTACGAGGGCGAGCCGCCGCTGGATGCCTATCCCGAAGAAGACCGTGCCAAAATAGAGCGCCAGCAGCGTGAATTGCGGCAGATACAACCGGATCTAAGCTCTGCGCGAAAGGGCCGCGCATGAGCTATCTTGAATATCGGGTCAAAACCGTCCCAACCGGATTTCGCAAACTCTATTATCTGAACTGGCCTTTGCTTTTGTTGATTATCAGCACGGCTGCGGTTGGGGTTTTGATGCTCTATTCGGTGGCTGGCGGATCTTTTTCGCCCTGGGCTGGCACACAGATAAACCGCTTTGCCGCTTTTTTCGTATTGATGATGTTTATCTCGATGATTCCAATTTGGTTTTGGAGAAACCTGTCGTTTATAGGCTATGCCGTGGCACTTGTGCTGTTGGTTCTGGTGGAGTTTATTGGCACCACAGGCATGGGCGCACAGCGTTGGATCGACCTTGGGTTCATGCGGTTGCAACCCTCAGAGCTGACCAAAATCGGATTGGTGATGATGCTGGCCTTCTATTATGACCGGCTGCCGCTGAGCAAAATATCGCATCCTCTTTGGGTGCTGGTCCCGATCGTTATTATTCTTGTCCCCACTGCCATGGTTTTGCGGCAACCCGATCTGGGCACGGCTTTGCTGCTGCTGGCCACGGGCGGCACAGTGATGTTTCTTGCTGGGGTACATTGGGCCTATTTTGCCACCGTGGTGGCCGGGGTGATTGGTTTGGTGGCCAGTGTATTTCAAAGCCGCGGCACCAGCTGGCAAATGCTGGCTGACTATCAGTTCCGGCGGATCGACACCTTTTTAAATCCGGCCAGTGATCCGCTGGGCGCCGGGTATCATATTACTCAATCAAAGATAGCGCTTGGCTCGGGGGGATGGACCGGACGCGGATATATGCAGGGCACGCAATCGCGGTTGAATTTTCTGCCGGAAAAGCACACTGATTTTATTTTCACCACTTTGGCTGAGGAGCTGGGATTTATTGGCGGTATTTCACTGCTTGGGATGTATCTTTTAATCCTGCTCTTTTGTCTGTCATCCGCATGGCAAAACCGGGATCGGTTTTCTTCCCTGCTCATCTTGGGCATTTCGATGAATTTCTTTTTGTTTTTTGCCGTCAATATGTCGATGGTTATGGGGCTTGCGCCGGTGGTTGGCGTGCCGCTGCCACTGATCAGCTGGGGCGGGTCGGCCATGCTGGTGCTCATGGTTGGTTTCGGTCTTATACAATCGGCACACGTGCACCGGCCGAGGGCTGAAAAATGACCGTAAATATTCTTTTTGCTGCCGCCCGCGAGCGCTGGCATACCTATCAGGCGCCGCTGCGCCAAGCGCTTGAAGCGCGGAACATCCGCTTTCATCTAGCGCAGGATATCACACCCGAAAACGTGGATTATATTGTCTATGCCCCAAGCAGCGAGGTGCAGGATTTTACCCCCTTTACCCGCTGCAAAGCGGTGCTCAACCTCTGGGCCGGGGTCGAAGATGTGACCGGCAATCCCACCTTAAATGTGCCACTGGCGCGCATGGTTGATCACGGGCTGACCCGCGGCATGGTGGAATGGGTGGTCGGGCATACTTTGCGCCATCATCTGGGTATGGATGCACATATTTGCGGGCAGGATGGTCTGTGGCGCAAAGCCGTGCCGCCGCTGGCTGAAAACCGCTGCGTCACGCTCTTGGGGCTTGGCGCCATGGGCACGGCCTGCGCCGAGGCGCTCGTGGCGCTTGGATTTCAAATGCGCGGCTATAGCCGGCAGCCCAAACACATACACGGGGTCGACACCTTTAGCGCCGGTGGTTTGAACGCGGCGCTCAAGAGCGCCGAGATCGTGATTTTATTGCTGCCGCAAACGCCGCAGACCGAAAACATTCTAAATGCACAAACCCTGTCCCTGCTGGCTCCGGGAGCAGTTGTGATCAATCCCGGCCGTGGGCCGCTGATCGACGATGCAGCTTTGCTTGCCGCGCTGGAGAGCGGCGCTTTGGGCCACGCCACGCTTGATGTGTTTCGCCGCGAACCACTGCCTGTCGATGATCTGTTCTGGGCTCACCCCAAGGTCACGGTAACCCCGCATATCGCTTCGGCCACGCGGCCCGAAACCTCGGCGCAGGTGATTGCCGAAAACATTTACCGCGGCGAGAACGGGGCACCGTTTTTGTATCTTGTGGACCGCAAAAGTGGCTATTAGACTCGTTGTCTGTGGGCGGCTTTTGCCGTGTATAGGTCGCAACACCACCAAATACGTTTTTCAATCATTGCAAATTTTTCGTAAAGATTGCCTCTTTTTGTCGAAATTTGAACACAGTTTGCGGTTTTAAACCCCGTTAAGTTTAACCAATTTTTATGTGACAGCCGAATAATGGTTTGGTCAAACGCGATCGCGGGCGGGTGAACCATGTCGATAGGTATCAGGGGCTGGCCTATTGGTTTCGGATGAACAACAATACAATTGAGGACCTGTCGATCCAAAAACGCATTCCAATGATGCAAGAAAAGCTCAAAGCCCTGATGGCTGATCCCGACATTGCGCGGCAGCATTATCGCTGTGTGGCGGCGCATAAAGACAAAAACTCGGCGCTGAAAAAAA
>CBFHXE010000048.1:0-20846 GCA_965659715.1 uncultured Paracoccaceae bacterium
TTGTCAAAGCGATAAATTAAGTGATTTCAGGTATCCAGTTGTGGGGCCAATTGTGGGGCCGAATTTGGGTGAAATATGTAAGTATCTGTATTTATTTGGTAAAATAATGAAATATGGCGGAGGAGGTGGGATTCGAACCCACGGTAGACTTTCACCTACGTCGGTTTTCAAGACCGGTGCATTCAACCACTCTGCCACTCCTCCGACGCCGTCCATCTAACCGCTCAATAATGATTCTTAAAGAGCAAAGATAAGAAAGATTCTGGAAACGTGGTCTGCTTGCGCTTTTCTTACAGAATTAAAATCGCTAAGCTCTGCGCTAAAGGCTTGGTGCATTGGATCATCGCGAACAAAAAGTAATGCACAGATCGCATGATTTAAAGAAGCATTGAAAAGGGCATAGGATGAACAGCGGGTTAAATAGAGCATTTTTTCAATCTGGCATGATTGCAAAGCGGCATGTAAAGCGCATTGCGACCGAAAGGGCATCCCTTAGCCTAACTGCAGTATTGTCATTTGCGGTTTTTTTAGTAGGCTGTACGGCTGAAGAGAATTTTTCCCAAATGTCCTTGAATGGTGAGGGTCTGTCTGCAGTTTCACACTCTTCCAGCAAGGTGATTGAGCGCGATATTGAGGCCCCAGAGGTTTTTCAATTGACTGGTTTGGGAGCTTGGGATGGGCGCCCCTCGCTTGGTGGCGTTTGGATTGCACATATATCAGTGCCATCAGCAGAAAGGGTCATTGTGCGCAACGACAAGAGTGGTAAGTTTGTCATTGGAGCCTTGTTTCGCCGTGACGATGTAAAAGACGGCGTACCTTTTCAGATATCGGCAGAAGCAGCTCAAGCTTTTGGTGTTTCAGCAGGTCAAAAGATAAAACTCAATGTAACAGCACTGCAACCACACTATGTAAACGCCCATGATGCGAGGGGGGATCAAATTTCTCAGAATGACGTGCTTGCAACTGCAACTGCCGCTTTGGACAAGGTTGAGGTGGTAGGTTCTGAGATGCGGCTTAGGAAGCCATTTGTCCAGCTTGGCATTTTCAATGTTGAGCAAAACGCCAAAAATACAGCCACTAAAATGCGTCAAGTGGGTATAGTTCCGTTGATCAAGGAACAGTTCAAAGACAGTAAACCATTTTGGCGCGTTGTTATTGGCCCCGCAAATTCGCTTGAAGAAAGGGAACTTTTGCTTAAAACTGTCAAGTCAGTAGGATTTCAGGATGCCTATGCTGTTACTCATTAATCATTGTCGTAGTATCTTAGCTACCATTATTGCTTCCTCTTTGCTGGCGGTGTGTTTGGTCGGCTCTGCAGCAGCAATTGAAACCAGAGCTAAAACTGCATTTATTCTTGATTATTCCACCGGAATGATTTTGCTGGAGAAAAATGCTGATCTACCAGTACCTCCTGCCTCAATGTCTAAACTGATGACACTTTATGTGGCATTTGAATTTATTCGCTCCGGTAAATTGAGTCTGACAGAAACGCTCAGGGTCTCACAACACGCGGCCAACTACGGCGGATCGACAATGTTCCTCGACACCTCCGACCGTGTTAGTGTTGAAGATCTATTGCGCGGAATTATTGTTCTGTCAGGTAATGATGCCTGTGCAGTAATTGCAGAAGCTTTATCGCCGGACGGGACAGAAGCTGGCTTTGCGCGGATTATGACCAAACGAGCACAGCAAATTGGTCTTTGGAGTTCAACTTTTAAAAATTCAAATGGCTGGCCGGCGGACGGCCATTTGATGAGTATGCATGATTTAGCTTTATTAGCTGGGCTATTAATTTCTGAATTTCCTGAATTTTATCCCATGTTTTCTGAAGTCAAATTTGAATTTGATGGTCGTGCACCAGCCAATACAAGGAATCGAAATCCCCTGCTTGGATTGGGAATCGGCGCAGATGGGTTGAAAACTGGGCATACAAGCGAGGCGGGATACGGTTTGGTCGGTTCGGCAAAACAAGGAGACCGGAGGATTGTCTTTGCACTTTCCGGTATGTCATCAGTACAAGAGCGGGCTGAAGAAGCAGAGGCAGTGGTTAATTGGGCATTTCGCCAGTTCACGCAAAAAAAGTATGGCTCCGAAGGTAGTCGAATTGCCGAAGTTTCTATTTGGAATGGCTCACACAGCAGTGTTGGAGTGGTTTTGGAGCGCGACCTTGAAGTTTTAGTCCCGGTGCTAGAAGATGAACAGATTTTATTTGAATTAGAATATGAAAACCCTATCCCAGCGCCTGTTAAAAAGGGTCAGAAAATAGCTGTTTTAAAAGTCCAGCCCAAAGGATTACCAGAAACAAAGGTACCACTTTTGGCAGAAGAAGACATCCCAATAGGTGGTTTTTTTGCGCGCTTGTCGACCGCAGCTAAAATCTTGCTTCGCTCTGTTGGAAGCGTACCAGAGGGTGAGTTTTGACTTCTCAAGGGCTGTTTATAAGTTTTGAGGGCATTGATGGTTCGGGTAAATCTACCCAAACAAAGAGACTGGCAAAACGACTAGAACAAGAAGGGCACGAGGTGGTGCTGACCCGCGAGCCTGGTGGCTCCATAGGGGCAGAGGAAATTCGAGCATTAGTGCTACAGGGTGACCCCGACAGATGGTCTGCAGAAACAGAAATTTTGCTCTTTACGGCAGCTCGACGCGATCATTTGGAGTGTACAATTCTTCCAGCTCTTGCTTCGGGCAAAACTGTCATATGTGATCGCTTTGCAGACTCAACTCGGATGTATCAAGGGCTAAGTAGGGGCGATTTACGAGCGCTCGTAGATCGTTTGCACAAGCTTATGATCCCACGTGATCCTGACATAACACTGTTGATTGACATGGATCCGGAAATAGGATTGGCGCGCGCCAAAGCAAGAAGTACCAAGGAAGAAAGGTTCGAGGATTTCGGTTTGCAACTTCAGCAAACCATGCGAGCAGGTTTTCTGGGGCTGGCTGACGAATATTCGAACCGCTTTAGGGTTATAAACGGCCATCGAAATGAAGATAATGTTGCGGCGGACATTTATGCACAAATCGCGGCGGTGATCTGATGGGCAGTCCAGAAAGTTATGTGCCGTCTGATCAGGTGGAGGGAGCGCCGCATCCTCGTGAAACCCAAAAACTGATTGGACAAGAACGTGCCGAACAACACTTTTTAGAGGTGTTTGGAACAGGCCGTTTGCATCATAGCTGGATGATAAGTGGGCCACGTGGAGTTGGCAAAGCAACTTTGGCTTGGACATTGGCCAGATTTCTCTTGGTAACCCCAGATCCCAACCAAGATGGCGGCCTTTTTGGTGACTCACCTGTCAATCCAAATAGCCTCGATATTATGCCGGATCACCCAGTGGCGCGCCGCGTAATGGCTGGTGCAGAGCCAGGCATATTTGCACTGCATCGAAGTTATGATGAAAAGCGTAAACGACATAAACAAATGATCACAGTGGATGAGGTTCGGAAGCTTAAATCCTTTTTTAGCCTGACGGCCACGGATGGAGGGCGCCGAATTGCTATTGTTGATTCTGCCGACGATTTGAACACCAATGCGGCAAACGCGCTGTTGAAAATTCTCGAAGAGCCTCCAGAAAATACATTGCTTTTGCTGATAAGTCATCAGCCCTCTCGGCTGTTGCCAACAATCAGATCAAGATGCCGCGAACTGCGTTTGGCGCAACTGTCCCCAGAGGGCGTGGCCTTAGCGGTGCAGCAGGCTGGTATTGAAATTCCCAAGCAGCAACAACAGGCTCTCGCGTCACTCGCTGCAGGTTCGACGGGTGAAGCGATACGGATTCTTCAGCTTGGTGGTCTTGGTGTGTATCAATCGCTTATTGAGGTCATCAGCAGCCTTCCAAATCTTGATCAAGATCTTGCCATGGTGATTTCTGATCAGTATGCAGGAAAAGGTAGTTCGGAAGAATTTGAACTTTTTTTAAGCCTAAGTGAGGTAATGCTGGCGCGCTTATCACGCTTTGGCGCCCTGAGTAAGGAACCGGAACCAGAGGCCGCAAAGGGCGAGCAGGAAGTTTTTTCTAAGCTCTGTCCGACGCCGCTTGCTGCCAAGCGCTGGGCGCAAGTGGCCCAAACAATTTCAGAAAGATTAAGGCATGGACGTTCAGTGAATATTGACCCCGCAGCTTTGATCCTAGATATGTTCTTCAAAATAGAAGAATGTGCGTTACGCATATAAGCTTGCCAAAAGGCTCCTATATGACTGCTACTGCCCTTATAACCGACAGCCACTGCCATTTAGATTTTTCTGAATTTGATCAAGAACTTGAGGTTTTGATTGAACGTGCGAAGGGGGCTGGTGTGCACCGAATGGTGACGATATGCACTCGTCTACGCAGCGAACCGGCGGTGCGGGCTATTGCCGAGCGCTTTTCCGAAGTATTTTACGGCGCGGGTACCCACCCCATGAGTGCATCAGAAGAACCGCTTGCCACTGTCGAGCAATTGCTCGCAATCGCTGCTCACCCTAAATGTGTTGGGATTGGCGAAACTGGTCTGGATTATCATTACAAAGCGGACAGCGCCAAAATTCAAAAAACCTCGCTTTGTATCCATATTGAGGCTGCTCAAAGATCCGGTTTGCCATTGATTATTCATGCGCGTGCTGCAGATAGTGACATGGCAGATATCCTAATCTCGGAGTATAGAAATGCCCCTTTTTCTTGTGTTATGCATTGTTTTTCATCCGGTGCTAGTCTGGCGCAAACAGCTTTGGACTTAGGTTTTTATATATCGATGTCGGGCATTGTTGCTTTTCCTAAAAGCCAAGGTTTAAGGGATATTTTCGCTGACGCGCCCATTGACCGTATCTTGGTGGAAACTGATAGCCCTTATTTGGCTCCACCACCGCATCGGGGCAAGCGTAACGAGCCTGCCTATTCAGCGCTAACAGCTCAGAAGGGGGCTGAGATTTTTGGAATCGAGTATCGAGAATTCGCCGCTCAGGTGGAACAAAATTTTGAACGCCTATTTTCCAAAACCTGTGCAAAAACGCCGGTGCTTTGATGGGACAGCTGCGATTTACAATATTGGGGTGTGGCTCTTCTGGCGGGGTTCCCCGCCTTGGAGGAGAATGGGGGGAATGCAATCCTCAAAATCCAAAAAATTCGCGTCGGCGCTGTTCTTTATTAATAGAACGTGAAACGCTAGAAGGCATCACCCGTGTCTTGATTGATACATCCCCTGATATGCGCGCTCAGTTGCTTGATGCAGGTGTTGGGCAGTTGGACGGGGTAGTTTATACCCATTCGCATGCAGATCATGTACACGGTCTTGATGACTTACGAATGATTGTTTTCAATATGAGGCAACGGCTGCCAGTATGGGCAGATGACGCAACCTCTAGCAATTTAATGGCTCGATTTGAGTATGCTTTTGTGCAGCCCGAGGGCTCGCCTTATCCTCCGATTTTAGAGTTAAATATAATTTCCGATCAGATTACTGTAGTCGGGGCAGGAGGGTCCATTACGCTTGACCCGTTCGAAGTTGAACATGGTGCCATAAGAGCTTTGGGGTTTCGTGTCGGACCTGTTGCCTACTTGCCAGATGTATCGGCAATGAGCGAACAGTCTTGGCGTGCTGTGAAGGACTCTGATTGTTGGATTTTGGACGCTTTGCGTCGTACTCCGCACCCGAGTCACACGCATCTTAGTCAGAGTTTGGACTGGATAGAGCAGGCCGGGGTAAAGTCGGCGGTACTAACAAACATGCACATAGATCTTGATTATGACACTCTATGTAACGAATTGCCTGACCATATTCAGCCGGCATATGATGGCAAAACCTTGCATTATGACAGTTAGCTGAGATCGGTATTCAGTATGCAAGCATTATTGGATGTCATTGTGCCGGTTTTTGTGGTCATTGGGTTCGGTTATCTTGCTGTTTGGAGGGGGTTTTTTTCGAATAGCGATGTTGAAGGGCTGATGAAATTCACGCAAAATTTCGCAATCCCCTGTCTTTTGTTTAATGCCATCGCAGAGATCGACTTGCAAAGCACATTTCAAGTGGATCTGCTCGCGGCGTTTTATAGTGGAGCAACGATTAGCTTTTTAGCAGGTATTTTAGGTGGTCGGTTTCTATTCGCGCGTGAATGGGAGGATTGCGTGGCAATCGGGTTCTGCTGTTTGTTTTCCAATTCGCTTATGTTGGGACTGGCGATTACTGAACGGGCTTACGGGCCTGAAGTATTAGCAAAAAATTTTGTTATTGTCGCGCTACATGCTCCGTTCTGCTATGGACTAGGCATTTTTGCGATGGAGATCGCACGTAACAGAAGTCAGCCGCTAGGTGTCATATTAAAAAACGTCGCAATTGCCATGTTTAAGAATGCGTTAGTACTTGGCATTATTGCCGGATTTGTCTTCAATTTTTACAATTTCAGTCTGCCTAAACCTATAAACGATGCTCTTGATATGATTGTGGTGGTGGCTCTTCCGACAGCACTGTTTGGCATGGGGGGCGTTCTTTATCAATATCGACCGGCAGGTGATATTGGTCCGATCATAATGGTTGGCATCATTTCATTGTTGATGCACCCTTTATTGGTTTGGATCTTTGGGCGAGCCGTGGTGCTTGATCAAACTGCCTTTCGTTCTGCTGTGGTTACAAGCGCCATGGCTCCAGGCATAAATGGATTTGTTTTCGCCAATATGTATGGACGCGGACGCCGGGTAGCTGCTTCTGTTGTTCTAATCTGCACCGCTACTTCAATTTTGACCGTTTGGGGGTGGCTTACGCTACTAGGATAGGCTGTTTAACGGACGATGTGGGATAAAGGCCAGACTCTGCTATTGCTGTTTTGATTGACAAGCTAGGTGGGTCTAAGTTACCCGAGATGCATGAAACCTGTTCACATTGATGCAAATTATTTTGTTTCGCCCCAAATCTCGGTGGATGATATCAGCTGGCTTGCCGAGACGGGGTTTGTTAAAATTATTTGCAACCGTCCAGATGGAGAAGTTTCACAAAATTTAAAGGCCGAAGTAATTGGTGCTTCAGCCAGAGCAGCCGGTCTTACATTCGATATATTGCCTTTGACCCATCAAACAATGCATGCAAAAAACATCAAAGCGCAGCTTGACCTTGTATCAGATGTCGAAGGAGCAGTGCTGGCTTATTGTGCGACCGGAACACGCTGTACCGTTGTTTGGGCCTTATCGCAGTCTGGGCGCCGTGGTGCCGATGAAATTCTAAAGATTACCAAACAGGCTGGTTATAATTTAGAAGGCCTTCGGCCACACTTATTGTAAAACTATCTGCCGCTAATCGTAAGCAAGCTCTACATTTGGTGTTTCTGCCAGTTCAATATGCTCATCACCTAAAGGTGTGTCGGTTTCGGGGGGTGCGCTTTTACAACTGTTATTTGGTATTTTGGATTCAAGCACCTTGGTTTCACCTGAATGGTTTTTGACGGACTGCAGGTCCGCATTCGGGTTGGCCAAATTAGAATTTGTCGATGCATCTGCGATATCTACCTGTACAGCACGGAATTGCGCAAGCCTTCCCAATTTTGCAGAAATAAATTCTGAACTGTGCGCTGCCTTCAAGTGAATATTATCCAGCGCGGTATCTGGTAAAAATAAATGCGCACCAACTTTAAGTTGCGATAGCTCTGACCAAGCAAAACGAAAGCAATGAAGTTCGGCATTTAGCTGTGCGGGCAGAGAAAGAAACACTTGCTGGCTAGTTTCTCTTTTTTGTGTAGCAACTGCGGCTTTATTAAAGTAATTATGCTCTATTGCAGGAAATGCCATTAACATTTTAGCAGGATTCTGGCTATCTCCCATGTCCAAATCCATATAATAGGTAATAAATTGCTCCGATTGCATGGCAAGAGAAACCCGATGTGCATCTGTGAGCATTTGCGAAAAGCGGTAGTGAGTAGGCTGACCAAGGTCGAAATCATTTGGGCCAGTATTTTGTAATTTTTGCATGGTCTGTTCAACCAAAGGCGCTATCAAGGCAGCGTCGGTTAAGGTGGCTTTTCTGCTTTGGCTCAGGTCAGGTAAGTTGCATCCCAGAGTTTGAAACGTAACTAAGTTGTTAAGCGCTGCTTGGTCCAATGCGACAAAGCCCGAATTGTTTGCTGAGCTTTCAAGTAATCCAAGCATCAAAAATGGCTCGTTTATTTTTGCAATTCGCGATACTGGCTCATAGCAGATAGAATGGTCGGAAATCTGTAATTTCAAACCAAATAATTGCAGCGCAGATTGCGACAGTGCTTTGTGCAGGCACTTTTCAAATACCTTGTCAGCTTTACTTACTTGTGGCTGAGAAGGTGAGATTTTTTGCCGAAGAACTTCAACAGTTTTTTCTGAACCCATTTCTGACATTTTTTGATATAAGTGAGGTATCTCTACAATGAACAAGAAATCTTTCATTTTTGTTAATTTTAAAACGATCGCTAATTAACCTGTCTATATGGCTTTACGAAACCATCGTCGAAAAATGCTTGATTGCTCGTTACCTTGATGTGCTAAGGCATCAACCCTTGCGGAAAGTGAAATCTTTCAAAGCTCTTGAAAGTAAGTGCTGGACAAAGGCTTTTTAGGCGCTGAGTGTATTGTCATCTTTGATAAGATCGCAAATAATATGATTTTACCGTTCTAGCCATGGCAGCGGACGACCTTATCTTACTGACTGAAAAAGAGGTTACAATAAATGACTATTAAAAATTTTCCTCCAAGCGACAACTTTGCTGCCAATGCGCATGTGAATGCGGAACACTATGACGAGATGTATGCGGCCTCTATCGCCGACCCTGAGACCTTCTGGGCAGAACACGGTAAACGCATTGACTGGATGAAGCCATTTAGCAAAGTTAAGAACGTTTCATACGCGCACCCCAATATTTCAGTTAAATGGTTTGAAGATGGAACTTTGAATGTCTCATCAAATTGTATTGACCGGCATTTGGCCACGCGGCGTGATCAAACTGCAATTATCTGGGAAGGTGATAACCCTGAGGATAGCAAGCACATTTCCTATGGTGAACTGCATGAGCAAGTCTGCAAGCTAGCAAATGTTTACAAAACATTAGGCGTGGGTAAGGGAGATCGGGTCGTGCTTTATATGCCCATGATCCCCGAGGCGGCCTACGCTATGCTAGCTTGCAACCGGATCGGAGCCATTCATTCCATTGTCTTTGCTGGTTTTTCACCTGAGGCGTTGGCCAGCCGTATTGACGATTGTGGGGCGGTTTTGCTTGTGACAGCCGATGAAGCCCCGCGAGGAGGCAAAAACACACCACTTAAGGCCAATGTCGACAAAGCGCTTGAGATATGCGGCGATGTGCAAGTTTTAATGGTTGAACGAACCGGCGGTCAAGTTCGAATGGTTTCAGACCGGGACCATTCCTACCAAAATCTAATGAGCAAAGCGTCCTCTGAATGTATGCCTGAGGAAATGAGCGCCGAAGATCCTCTCTTTATCCTCTATACATCAGGGTCTACGGGCAAGCCAAAGGGTGTGTTACATACTTCGGGTGGCTACCTCGTTTGGGCAACGATGACTCATGAGTTGGTATTCGACTACCATGAAGGTGATATTTATTGGTGTACAGCTGATGTTGGTTGGGTCACTGGGCATAGCTATATTGTCTATGGGCCACTTGCCAACGGCGCGACCACGTTGATGTTCGAAGGCGTTCCGACTTATCCTGACGCAAGCCGATTTTGGCAGATTTGTGATAAACATCAGGTCAATCAATTCTATACAGCGCCGACTGCCATTCGAGCTTTGATGGGGTTGGGCAATGCGTTTGTTGAAAAATGTAGCCTCAATAGCCTCAAGGTATTGGGAACGGTGGGTGAGCCGATAAATCCAGAAGCTTGGAATTGGTATAATGAGGTGGTTGGAAAAGGACGGAGCCCGATTGTAGACACTTGGTGGCAAACCGAAACTGGCGGTCATATGATTACCCCGCTTCCTGGTGCAATTGCCACCAAACCGGGGTCGGCAACGCGGCCATTTTTTGGAATTGAACCGGTTATACTAGACCCAACCACTGGAGCAGAGGTGAACAGTACCGAAGCCGAAGGTGTGCTTTGTATTAAGGACAGTTGGCCGGGACAGATGCGGACGGTTTATGGGGATCATGACCGTTTTGTGCAAACCTATTTCAGTGATTATAAAGGGTATTATTTCACGGGCGATGGATGCCGCCGCGATGCGGATGGGTATTATTGGATCACGGGCCGTGTCGATGATGTTCTTAATGTCTCTGGCCACCGCATGGGTACTGCAGAGGTGGAAAGCGCATTGGTTGCCCATGAAAAAGTTTCCGAGGCAGCGGTGGTTGGTTATCCGCATGATATAAAAGGGCAGGGGATTTATTGCTATGTAACTCTGATGTTGGGTGAAGCCCCCAGCGACGAGTTGCGAACTGAATTGCGCAATTGGGTCCGTAAAGAGATTGGCCCGATTGCATCGCCCGACCTTATCCAATGGGCGCCAGGTTTGCCGAAAACCCGTTCTGGAAAAATTATGCGCCGTATCCTGCGAAAAATTGCCGAGGATGATTTTGGTAGTCTTGGGGACACGTCAACATTGGCTGATCCTACCGTTGTCGATGATCTGATCGAAAACCGGATGAACCGCGGTTAAGCTGAGTAAAGAAAATTAATCCGGCCATTTCCTAGGCTGGGGAAACTTACTTGCAATCAACAAAAAGCCCTAGCCCAGCTAGGGCTTTTTGAATATTTTGTTGCTGATCACAAAATTAGTGATCCAAAAATAGAACTATATTTTCTGACACTCTGAGATGGAGGCATGGATAGAATTACTTCTTGGGAAGGTCAATGAAGTTAGCTGTGCGTTTTTCTTTCTGAGCTATCATCGCTTCTTGCACTTCTTCAATCTTAAAGTGCCCTGCATTCCACAAGGCTACATAATCGAGCGTATCGAAGGTGGAATGATCGCGCGAAAAGTTGATCATTTTTTTGCAACCATGTACTGCCATAGGTGCTTTGCTTGCAATTTCGTTCGCGGTTGAGAATACATTGCTTAACATTTGCTCATGCGTGTCAAAAACTTCGTTTACCAATCCGAAGCCCTTTGCATCCTCTGCACTGATCTGCTTTCCCGTGTACGCCATTTCCTTCACAAAACCCTCTGGGATTAATTTGGCTAATCTTGGAAACGTTCCAACATCTGCTGTTAGTGCTAAATTAGTTTCAAAAAGTGTGAAAAATGCATCCTTGGTGCAATAGCGAAGATCGCAAGCTGTAATGAGATCAAGGCCACCGCCTATACAGCCACCTTGGATAGCTGCGATGATAGGCAGTCTGCAAGCCTCTAAGGCGGAAAAGGTTATTTGCAGCCGTTTAACTTCATTATAGAAAATTGATTGAGCCTGAATATTGCGCTCATATTCAGTGAGAGCATCAGAATTTGTTAAGCCATAAAAAAGAGAAATATCTATTCCAGACGTGAAGTGTGGTCCAGTTGAAGAAATAACTATGACCCGTGCCTTAGCGTTGTTGTCAATATCACTTATGAGTTCTGGGAGTTCATCCCAAAACTCCTTAATCATAGAATTGCGTTTTTCAGGTCTTTTCATGACAACATGGGCCACCTGATCTTTTACTATCAAGTCGAAACATTTCATAATTTTGCTCTATCTTTTTTCTCTTAGGCTTTTGGGTTCGATTATCATTATCTGATGCTCAGTAGGATACAATAATCATTCAAATGTTTGTTTTCATTCCCTAGCGTAATTTATTTAAATTCCAGAGCTGACAACTGGACCGATTATAACCTTTGGTAGTCGGTCATAAAATGCTATTTTTCTAGGCCTTTTGATAAGGGGTTTTAAAGGACATATAACCTGTGCAAAGTGAGTTTGTATATGAGCTTGGCTTTGATGGGAGAACCAAAATGATACCAGAGGTATTTCAAGTTGGTGGTAAGTTTTGGCGTGGTAATTTGCATACGCACTCAAATAGGTCTGATGGAATATTAGACCCGAGTGAAGTTTGCCGCAGATATCAAGCACAAGGATATGACTTTCTAGCTCTGACAGACCATTTTGTGGGCCTTTTTGACTATCCAATTACTGATACAGTGCCCTATAGAAATGACGGTTTCACAACAATTCTAGGGGCTGAATTACATTCTGGGGCAATGCAGAACGGTGAGCTTTGGCATGTTCTAGCTGTTGGTTTGCCATCTGACTTTGCTCGATCCAACTCACCGCATTTTTTGCCAATTGAGGATCAGGAAAGTGCTCAAGAAATAGCAAAACGAGCAAGAGATGCAGGCGCATTTGTGGCTATTGCGCATCCACAATGGTCTGGAATGACACTAGCAGATGCAAGAACAATCGACTCTTCCCATGCTGTAGAAATATATAATCATGGATGCGCTGTTGCCTGCGACCGACCTGATGGAACCGCGATACTCGATTTGTTGCTTTCAGAGGGTCGCCAGTTAACGGCTATTGCAACCGATGATGCCCACTTTACCGAGCCAGATCATTTTGGTGGATGGGTTATGGTGAAAGCCCAAGAAAATGCACCTGACTCTTTGTTACAAGCTCTTAAAAATGGCCACTTTTATTCTTCTGAAGGACCAGAGCTTCATCACATAGAGCTTGACAAAAACCAAATTTCCATCAGTTCAAGCGCCGTGAGCACCGTAATTGTCCAGGCCAAGGGCAGCGCTACAGTAGCATTGCATGGTGCCTCGATGACACAAACGAAAATCAAGCTTGGTCGAGTTTCTCAAAGTGAATGGATAAGGGTTACTGTTAAGGATGCAGCTGGCCGAAGGGCGTGGTCTAACCCAATTTGGAGGAAATAGTTAAGCGACGTTTTCCAAGGTTGTTGCTGGAAAAATACCCAAAGAAAAACAGATGTCGCGCGTTAATTCTGGACGGTTCAATGTATAAAAATGTATTGCGTCCACACCGCCGTCAATAAGATCACTACAGAGTTCCGAACATACAGCGGTGGTCAATAAATCATTACGCCCGTCGCGTTCAGCTTTAGCGAATGCGTCATCTAACCAAGCTGGTATATTTGCTCCGCATTTCCGAGCAAATTTTCGTGTACCTGCCCAATTTTCAATTGGCAGTATGCCTGGAACAATTGGTGCTTGAATGCCTGCGTTGACGCATGCATCGCGAAATCTAAAGAAATCATCGGCGTCAAAAAAGAACTGCGTAATCGCTTCTTTTGCCCCTGCATCCAATTTGCGTTTAAGCCACAAAATATCCTGTTCTGAACTTGATGCTTCTGGATGTTTGTGAGGATATGCCCCGACCCGGATAAAAAATTTCTCAGTTTCGGCCAGAGCTTGAATCAGCTCACAAGTATTCTTAAAGCCATCGTGATGGGGTTTGAAAGCTGAACTGCCCTTCGGTGGGTCACCACGCAAAGCTACGAGTTCTGTAACACCATCTTCAGCAAATTGATCCGCAATCTGTAAAGTTTTCTTTCTACTGACATTCACACAAGTTAAATGCGCAGCAACATTTAGGTCGGTTGATCCGCGCAAGGCTTTGATGGCTTGGTGTGTCAATTCCCGAGTTGTTCCACCTGCGCCATAGGTCACTGACACGAAGCGCGGGGAAAATGGTGCTCAGATTTGAATGGTATCCTTAAGCTTAAATGAAGCTTCAATGGTACGTGGGGGAAAAATTCAAAAGATATTTGGGGTTGTTGCATATTTTTGTCCATCCTTACTTGCCTCTACTATGCAACTTTGTGTATCATGAATCAAATTCATATAACTAAAGAAGGTTATGAGTTTAATATGAGGATGCACATAGAGTTTCGCCATTTACGAACAGTTAAGGCAATTCATGAAGCGGGTGGGGTTGCGCGCGCTGCGGCGCAATTAAATATTACGCAATCCGCCCTAAGCCATCAGATAAAAGGTCTTGAGCAACAAGCAGGTATTGAGTTGTTCGTAAGACGATCTAAACCTATGCGTCTTTCGGCAGCTGGTTTAAGATTGTTGCGATTGGCCGAAAAGGTTTTGCCCGAAATTGACTTATTGCAAAACGAGTTCGATGGTTTGCGGGATGGCATTTCTGGACGGTTACACATAGCGATAGAATGTCATGCCTGTTTTGAATGGTTATTTCCGGTCTTGGAAAAATTCCGTAAATCCTGGCCTGATGTGGATGTGGATATCCGGCTTGGCTTGGCCTTTGATGCTTTGCCTGCTCTGCAAAAAGAGGACGTAGATCTTGTGATTTCCTCTGACCCTGAACAGATGTTAGGCTTAGAGTTTACTCCGCTTTTTGACTATGCACCGGTTTTTGTTGCTTCGAGCAATCATCCTCTGGCACAGAAAAAATACATTGATGCAGAAGATTTTAGAAAAGAAACATTGATTACATATCCGGTTGAGCGATCAAGATTGGATGTTTTTAGCCAATTGCTTTTGCCTGCAAAGGTAGAACCCTTTGCAATACGGCAAGTCGAGTTGACAGCGGTTATTTTGCTGCTGGTGGCGTCTAACCGAGGGGTCACGGTTTTACCAGATTGGGTGGTTAGAGAAGTAAAATACAGTTCAGATTATGTGACGCGCCCATTAACAGAAAACGGTTTGAAAAGGGGGCTTTTTGCTGCAACACGAATAGAAGATTTGTCAAAGCCATATATGACCGACTTGATTAAAATGGCCGGAAAAGAAGCTAAAGGGCTTCAAAATATTTGACACGATTTAATCGGTCAATTGCGCAGGCGCATTAACAAGCTCATTCTAAAAGCTTTATATCACCTGCCATTTGCCGACCATCACGGCCATCTTCCAATTCAAAGCTGACGTTTTGATTGTCTGCTAGACCGGTTAAGCCAGATTTTTCAACAGCCGATATATGTACAAATACGTCTTTGCCGCCGCCTTCTGGAGCGATGAAGCCGTAACCTTTGGTGGTGTTGAACCACTTCACGGTGCCAGTGGGCATGTCCCGTGTCTCCTTTTTCTTCGCCTTTGTTTTCCCAAACTTTTGGGGTGCTCTGGTCGCTCTGCGCGGCATTACTGTCTAACAGCAATGACAGGCTTTCGCTGTCAAAGCACGGGTAGAGGATCGCCCAGAAGAAAAAAAAATCAAGTAAAACAAGTCACATTTTACCCATTCTTTGGGGTGAAAATATACTCGAAGGCCGCGAAAATAGGAATTTAGGGCTAGTTTTGGGCTACTTATGTTGATGTCAAAGGCAGACTTCGACCGTCTTTCTACATTTAAGCAATAACAGCCAGTTGTGGTAAGTGACTATTTATTTAGCGTTATCGCATTTCTATAACGATACAAATATCGGACCCAAAAGTGATCGTTAAAATGCTTCACGCATGTAATCTATGCGCGCAGTCTCTTAGTCACACGGGCCTTTTGAAAGCATATGGTTTTGATCGATCTTAGTCTGCTACAAGATCGGGTGGCGTTGCCTCCAAACCAAGTTGTTGAGCCACATCATCCAGTGCGCTCGTGAAGGTTTTGTTCTCGCCTAGGCGACGCACTGAAACGGTTTGTTGCTCAACTTCACGTTTTCCGCAGGCCAGAATAACAGGAACTTTCGCCAAAGAATGCTCACGCACTTTATAATTTATTTTCTCATTTCGAAGGTCGGTTTCCGCCCTTACGCCCTTTGCCTTCAGCGCGTCCACCACTTTTTCACAATAGGAATCTGCATCCGAAACGATTGCAGCGACAACAACTTGTCTTGGCGCGAGCCAAAACGGTAGTTTGCCTGCGAAATTTTCGATTAAGATGCCAATAAAACGCTCGAAAGCCCCAAGGCAGGCCCGGTGCAGCATGACGGGTCGGTGTTTTTCTCCGTCTTGACCGATATAGTTTGCATCAAGCCGCTCGGGCAAAACAAAGTCCACCTGAAGCGTTCCGCATTGCCAATCGCGACCAATTGCATCGGTTAACACAAATTCTAGTTTTGGCCCATAAAATGCACCTTCACCGGGGTTTAAGGTAAATTCACATCCAGCCGCGCGGGTCGCATTTCTAAGTGCTCGTTCAGCCTTGTCCCAAACCTCATCGCTGCCCGCGCGATTTTCGGGACGGTCAGAAAATTTTATTGAAAACTCTGCAAGTCCTAAATCTTTGTAAACATTTGACAAGAATGCGATGAATTTCTTTGTCTCAGATTCGATTTGATCCGGTCGGCAAAATATATGCCCATCATCCTGCGTGAAGCCGCGTACGCGCATTATTCCGTGCAGAGCTCCAGAGGGTTCATACCGGTTACAGCTTCCAAACTCGGCCATTCGCAAAGGCAGTTCACGATAAGATTTAAGGCCCTGATTAAAGATTTGAACATGGCCGGGGCAGTTCATCGGCTTTAATGCATTGACCGATTTTTCCCGTGCGTGTTCTTCATCGACTTCAACAATGAACATGTGGTCTTGGTATTTATCCCAATGGCCAGATTCTTCCCAGAGCTTTCTGTCGATAACTTGAGGCGTGTTCACCTCGACATAGCCGTCGCGCTCTTGTTGGCGGCGCATATAGTCTTGTAAAGTCGTGTAGACGCGCCAACCGTTAGGGTGCCAGAAAATCTGACCAGGCGCTTCGGGTTGCATATGGAAAAGATCCATTTCGCGGCCCAGTTTGCGATGATCGCGCTTGGCGGCTTCTTCGAGCATATGCAGATGGGATTTCAACGCCTCTTTGTTAAGAAAGGCCACACCGTAAATGCGCTGAAGCATCGCGCGTTCGCTGTCGCCGCGCCAATATGCGCCTGCCACTGACATGAGCCTGAAAGCATCTGCGGGCACTTGACCTGTATGCTGCAAATGTGGGCCACGGCAGAGGTCCTGCCAATCACCGTGCCAGTACATGCGCAAAGGTTCATCCCCGGGGATTGCCTCAATCAGCTCAACTTTATAGGGCTCATTATTTCCTTGATAATAAGCAATTGCCTTGTCGCGCGCCCAAATCTCGGTACGCACTGGATCGCGGCTGTTGATAATGGCCTTCATTTGTTTTTCAATTAGGCCAAGGTCCTCTGGCGTGAACGGCTCCTCACGATCAAAGTCGTAATACCACCCATTCTCGATCACGGGACCAATAGTGACTTTCACATCCGGCCAAATTTCCTGCACAGCGCGGGCCATAATATGTGCCAAATCATGCCGCACCAATTCCAGCGCGGGTTCGGCATCTTTCATTGTATTGATTGCAATACTGCTGTCCGCTTCTATGGGCCATTGCAGATCCCAATGGGCGCCGTTGACTGTCGCGCTAATTGCCTTTTTACTTAAAGAGCTGGAAATATCTGCAGCCACTTCAAAGGGTGTTACACCTTTGGCAAAGTCACGTTTGTTTCCATCAGGGAAGGTAAGAGTAATTTGGGACATCTGGTCCTCCTCGTCGTTTTGGCGCCTACAGCGCGCCCGGTTGCGGGTATATGCGTAGACGGCTTTTCGCCTTTGCAGGTCGTTTCGTCAAGTATGGTTTTTCATCATTGTTAGGAAAAAATGCGCGCAACTTAGTTAAAACATAAACTTCGTAAGTAAGCAGACCATTATTGAACAAAGTAGTGTTCTGTAAGAGGGCGCATAAATGTTTGACCTCAAAGTGTCTTGAACTTAATGAAACAAATGAGATTTACCGACTGCTATTTATCAGCTTGTCTATATCAGCGAGGGCTGCGAAGTGCTCATAACACTTCTTATTTTACTGATAGTCTTAATGCTTTGGATTTTCGGACCCCGAGAGCCTGCAGAGCTAAAAACCAGTTTTGATGAAAGTATTTTGGGTTCAGACTTGGACTGCTATCTACGGAATACTGAAGCGGAGTTGCCAGATATAGTCGCTGGGACACAAAAGCGGATTGTTTGGCATGGAGCACGGAACGAAAGCACACCGATTTCAATCGTTTACCTGCATGGATTTTCTGCAAACTCAGAAGAAATTAGGCCAGCGCCAGAGCAGCTAGCACAATTGCTTGGCGCAAATTTATATTATTCACGTTTGACTGGCCATGGGCGCACAGGCGCCGCGATGGCCGAAGCAACAGTTGCTGATTGGATGCGTGATACGTCCGAAGCCCTTGCGATTGCAAAGCGCATTGGAGACAATGTGATAATTCTTTCCACATCTACCGGCGGCACGCTTACAGCGGCGGCTGCATGCGACCCATTTTTATCCAAAAAGGTCGCAGGAATGGTTTTCATATCGCCAAATTTCGGTGTTAATAATCCAGCCGCTCTATTGTTAACTTGGCCATTTGCACGCATCTGGATACCGCTTTTGTTTGGTCGTGAACGGCATATTGAACCGCTGAACCCTCAGCATGCTAAATTTTGGACAAATATTTATCCAACCGTAGCTGCACTACCGATGGCCGCCTTGGTCCAAAAGGTTGTAAGCAACAATTTTACTGATGTTAAAGTCCCAGCTTTGTTTATCATGTCTGAAAAAGATCAAGTTGTACGCCCGGAAATGATTGAAAAAATCTCAGAGCGCTGGGGTGGCAAAAAAGAGGTGTTTAAAATTCTTCCTGGTTGCAGGGATGACACAAAGGCGCATGTTTTAGCAGGTGACATTCTTTCCCCCGGCTTAACGGATAAGGTAGTTGAAAAAATGTTTGAATGGATCAAGAAACTGTGAAACTGAGTAACGCTGAATTGGCGATTAACTAGGTAATATTGAATTGGTTTATTGTGTAACTAAATGAATTTAGGGGTATTATAGATGATACAGCACTGTGTGTTTTTTTTTGAATTTGAAACATGACACGAGATTAAATGATGTCACTGAAGTCATGGTTGAACTTTCTGATCTTATACATCAGATAGACGGTTTTTAGGATTTCAAATTTGGTCAAAATTTAGACTTTGAAGATAAGTCTGCAGATTTTGGATATGGATTTGTGGCATCTTTTGCAAACCAAGCAGCCCTTCAGATATATGCAAATCATCCTCAGCATATCGCTTTGGGGGCTCAATTGGTCAACATGTGCGTCAATGGGCATCATGGTATTATGGTCTTTGACCTATCTGTCTGATTTATGTGTTAATGGTGAATATATTTTTATAGAAAAAAAACCCGAGCACGACTTACAAATATAAGGTGCAGGCCCGTGTTAAAAAATTCACGAAGCCAATCTCTGTGTATTTTGTGAAAAAAAAGAGCTAAAAATTTAGCTAAATTAATGCGATTTTTCCAACTTATTTTGAGAGCCTTTGTACGCTGTTAAGTTACGTCAAGTCATAATTGATAAACTTGATTTGCAAAATTGCAGGCTGGATTTTCTCGCCCCGAGGTCTGCACCAAAGTAGTATTTGCCAATAGATATATTGAGGAATTCCTCTATGAAAATTTTTAGATGTACTGTTTTATGGTGCTTTCTATTGGTTGCTGGTTGTGGCGGCAGTGGTGATTTACAAAATCTTTCAAATTCTCAGCCCCAGAATGAAGTGGCTGCTTCGGTTAACCCACCGGTTGGTTTTCGCCTAATCGAAACACCTTTTGATGGGCAAAGCGCGGTGCGCTTTTTCGTTCCAAGCGAGCCAGCTGTTTACACGGGAATCGTTGAAGATCAAACAATTGCAAGCAAACTAGATAATGGCAGTTTGCATGATATAAAAGATACAAAGTCTTCCAAAGTTGGTGACCGGTTTTATGTAGAACGAGAGGCCACCTCGTCCGAGGGAGAAGACGTTTTGATAAATGTCGCTGGGTTGGATTTAACCGCAGATGGTTTGGAATATGCCTCTTGCCTTTACATAGAAATTGACGGTGGTCACAAAGGATATCTTATTTCCGGAACCCCGGTTGAGATTTTGCCCACAGCCCAAGTGACCTATAGCGGATTTATTGAAATAATTGTTGTCGATGGCGCAACCACGCGACAAGAAGGTAATTTCGAATTGGATATCGATTTCAATAAAGCAGTACCAGTGGGGTGCTCAGCGCTAGCACCCAAGACTACGCCTTCGCAGCCAGTGATATCCAAGTTGATCCAAAGACGGCTGAATTTACTGCTGGTTCTGCGGTTATCGGTCCAAAAGGCCATGAAGTGGCTGGGGCTATCTACGGTACTTTTGCAGGGACAGAGGGCCAAGGTGTAGCGGGGGTAATTGCCTCTACGGGCAATGCATCGGTGGGCTATTTAGGAACGTTCATCGGAAAACGCTGATCAACGGCCTAAAGCGCTTCCTAAGCTATCAGTTTGGTGACAAGCGAAGCTCTTTTTAAAGTTATTTTTGGTGCAATTCAGGGGTCTGTATTACGTCAGTATAGCGTTGGTATCGCGGCAGTCAGAAAATGAACTCACTGATTACGTTAAATAGTACCATTTATTAGAGAAAAGCAGAGGACCGTACTGCAAAAGTTTTGGCATGTCGGTTATCTTACAGCCTTATACCATCAGGTCAGTGCCATGGGAGAGTCGCAAATTCGCTAAAAACCAATTGGCAAACGGCCAATTTAGCTGTTTAATCGTTCCCAACCTTGCCGGATGCAGCCCAAATAACGATTGAAGCTATGGAAAATCGACGGTTCTGATAGAGCTAAGTGGATTTTTTAAAAAAAAGGTGTTAAAAATTGAAAAAAGGGGTTGCGGGAAGTTTGTGATGACCGTAAAAGCCCCTTCACCGGCGGCGCTGCTGCGTTGTTGGGATGGTTTTTGGAGCGTAAGCGACGAGGGCCGTAGAGGTTTTTGAGGATAAGCAGAGCGGGTTGCGCCGAAGCAGATGTGAGGCGCGTTCGTTTAGTTTTGTCTTCGACGTTATTTGACAGTATGAAAACACTGAAGAGATATGTGGGCAGTTTGGTTCATGAACGATGGATCAGCCTATCATATCGCGCCACTAGGGGTTTTGCTCCGATAATGTGGTGTCAGCTTCACTGTTTGTCGGCTTTGGTTGTCTTTGGA
>CBFHXE010000049.1:0-19691 GCA_965659715.1 uncultured Paracoccaceae bacterium
ATATCTCAGGATCACGCTCGCCAAGCGCCTGCGTGAAAAACCCGTCCGTTCCTAAATTCGCTGTCATTGCTCGCCCTCCGGTGCAATAGAATCCTCGTTGCGCTCTGGTATCGGAAAGCCAAACGCGCGAAAAGAGCAGATTGCGACATTGCGCTTAAATGGCGCGGCATCTAAGGTAGATTTATGAGAGCGCTCGGCTCTTTTGGAAATGCATGTGGAGCATTGGAAATATGGGTGCAACGCGCGAAAAAATTGCCTTTACCGCCAGTGGGGCGGATACCGCGCAGCGCGGGGTTGCCGCGCTGAAAGCCCGCTATGGGGATTGCCCCATGGATCAGGCCGATGTGATTGTGGCCCTGGGCGGTGACGGGTTTATGCTGCAAACTCTGCATGCCAGCCAAGATCACGCCGCACCGGTCTACGGGATGAACCGCGGTACGGTTGGGTTTTTGATGAATGCCTACCAAGAAGATGACCTGGTTACCCGTTTGCAAAACGCCGAGGAAGCGGTGATTAACCCCCTTCGGATGCGCGCACTTTGTGTGGATGGCAGTGAACACACTGGACTGGCGATCAACGAAGTGTCACTGTTGCGCGCGGGTCCACAAGCTGCCAAATTGCGAATTTCCGTCGATGGGCGGGTGCGGATGGAAGAGCTGGTCTGTGACGGGGCTTTGCTGGCAACTCCGGCCGGATCGACGGCCTATAATTATTCATCCCATGGCCCAATTTTACCGATTGATGCCGAGGTTTTGGCGCTCACGGCGCTGAATGCCTATCGGCCAAGGCGCTGGCGTGGTGCCTTGTTGCCCAAACAGGCCATGGTGAGTTTTGAGGTGCTTGAGCCGGAAAAACGGCCGGTGATGGCCGATGCCGACAGCCGGTCGTTCGATCGTGTAACCCGTGTTGATATCAGCTCTGAAAGCCAGATTGCCCATCGTTTATTGTTTGATCCCGGTCATGGGTTGGAAGAACGGCTAATCCGCGAGCAGTTTGTTTAAAAACCCGAGCGATCAGGCCTAATCCATCCGCGCCCAAAGCTCGGCTGTTAGCGTGCCCAGACGCGCTTCGACCGCGATCATGGCTTCGACAATTTTATCCTCGCGCCATCTTTGCCCGATAATCTGCACATTTATAGGCCTTGGTCCCTGCTCTGAGTGGGCCAGGAGCGTGGGCAGGCAGCCTGCCGGCAGGCCGACATAGTTCATCGAATAGGACCACAGCGCCGAACCGAGCGCTTCGCGCACCCCATCTGCGCCTTCGGTATCCCGGTCGGGGGTGAAAAACGGCTGCGGCATAAACGGGCAGAGCACCAGAGGATATTCTTGCAAAAACAGCGCCCATTCACGGGCGTAATGGCTGCGCTGCGCCATCATTTTCAACAGCTCTACGCCCTCATAGGGGGCAAATTGTTGGTGATACTCGGCGAAAATCTGCTGCAACGTGTCCGAGCCATAGGCTTCGATATCTGGCCCCATCATGGCTTTAACCTCGCCCAGAAGGGCGCGGTAGCCAGCCATAGCGGTTTCTTGTAACAGCGGCGGCGCGGTTTGCTCTACCTCATAGCCGGCATCGCTGAGCGCATCTGCAGCGGCTTCAAGCGCGGCAAGAACGTCTGGGTGGGCCTTAAAGCCCGGGGTGTCTTTGCACAGCGCAACCCGCTTGGGCGGGTCGGTCGCGCCGTAGTAGCCAAGCGGTACATGAAACGGATCACGCACATCCGGCGCAATCAAGGCGGGCATCGCTAAATCCAGATCTTGCGCGCTGCGGGCCAAAAGCCCCTGCACGGACATGGACTGCGCCAAAAGCCCGCGCTCGGCGGTCTGGCTTGGGTTCCAGGCCGGTACCCGGCCAAGGCCCGGTTTGACAGTCACAGCACCGTTCGCAGCAGCGGGAAAGCGCAGTGAGCCGCCGATATCATTGCCGTGCCCCAAAGCGCCAATACCGGCCATCACCGCAGCGCCCGCGCCGCCCGAAGAGCCCCCGGGTGAGATATGGTCCCCCCAAGGATTATGGGTGCGCCCGTGCAGCTCATTATCGGTCTCGGCGCGAAAGGAAAACTCGGGCGTGTTGGTGCGTCCGATCACCACCGCCCCTGCATTTTGCAGGTTTCGCACCACGGGGGCATCACTGGCCGCGACAAGGTTTGCCAGCGCCGTGACGCCGTTTGTGGTGGCCCATCCGGTCTGATCGACATTGACCTTGATGGTGACAGGCACACCATGCAGTGGGCCTAGGTCGGCGCCGCTTGCACGGGCGCGGTCTAAAGCGGCTGCGCGCTGCCGTGCCTCATCGGATAAATCCATCACCACCGCATTCAAGGCCGGATTGACCTGATCCATTCTGTCAATCGCCGCTTCAACGATGTCAGTCGCTGATCGTTCGCCCGACCGTGTTGCCGCAACAATGTCGGCAACGCCTAATTTCCATAAATCACTTTTTGTCATATCAATAACCTCGCGGCCTAAACGCTACACCGCAGAGAAAATTTCGCAAGAAAAATCAAGCCTTGTCGTAAGTGCCCAAACTGGGAGTTTTCCTCAAAAAAGGCCGCAGGGATTATTATTGCGCGTATCCTAGGCTTTGCAGCGCCTCTCTGATTTCGTCCAAAATATCAGGATCATCAATGGTGGCCGGCATTTTAAACGTTTCGCTGTCTGCAATTTTCACCATTGTAGCACGCAAAATTTTGCCCGAGCGGGTTTTCGGCAAGCGTTTGATTACCACAGCCAGTTTAAAGGCGGCCACAGGGCCGATCACATCGCGCATCATTTGCACGCATTCGGCGACAATTTCGCTATGGGGGCGATTAACGCCGTTGCTGAGGCATAAAAACCCCAGTGGCAATTGACCTTTGAGCTGGTCACTGACCCCGATCACGGCGCATTCAGCCACATCGGGATGATTGGCCAGCACTTCCTCCATGGCCCCGGTTGACAGGCGGTGACCGGCCACATTGATCACATCATCGGTACGCGCCATGATGTAAAGATAGCCGTCCTCGTCGATAATGCCTGCATCTCCGGTTTCGTAATAGCCCGGAAAAGTGGTTAAATACGACGACCGATACCGCTCTTCTGCGTTCCAAAGCGTTGGCAGGGTGCCGGGCGGCAGCGGCAGCTTGATCGCAATCGCGCCCAAAGTGTTTTCCGGTTGGCGGTTGCCGGCTTCATCAAGGATATGGACCTCATAGCCGGGCATGGCCACCGAGGGGCTGCCGACTTTAATGGGCAGGGCTTCAATGCCCAAGGGATTGCCGGCAATGGTCCAGCCGGTTTCGGTTTGCCACCAGTGGTCAATCACCGGCACGCCTAGCAAATCCTGAGCCCAGTTAATCGTGTCGGGATCAGCCCGCTCGCCAGCCAGATATAGCGCGCGTAAGCCGCTGAGATCATATTTGGCTTTAAATTCGCCCTTGGGGTCTTCGCGTTTGATCGCCCGAAAGGCGGTGGGCGCGGTAAAGAAACTGCGCACATTATGTTCGGACATAACGCGCCAGAATGTACCGGCATCAGGCGTGCCCACCGGTTTGCCTTCGAACACAATTGTGGTGTTGCCATGGATTAGCGGTGCATAGCAGATATAGCTGTGGCCGACGACCCAGCCCACGTCCGAGGCCGCCCAAAAGACATCACCGGGATCGACGTTATAGATATTTTTCATGGACCAGTGCAGCGCCACCAGATGGCCTGCGGTGGGGCGCACAACACCTTTGGGCGCGCCGGTGGTCCCTGATGTATAAAGAATATAGGCCGGATGCATGCCTTCGACCGGTACGCACTCGGCGGGCTCAACGTCGTTTTGCACCGCATCCCAATCGCAATCACGGCTGTGCTCTAATGCGGCGGTTTGCTGTTCACGCTGCAAGATAACCACGGTTTCTGGGGTATGATCAGATTGCTCGATGGCCGCATCTATCAGCGGCTTATAGGCAATCACCCGTCCCGGTTCGATCCCGCAGGATGTGGCCAAAATGGCTTTTGGCTTGGCGTCATCAATCCGCACGGCCAACTCATGCGCGGCAAAACCGCCAAAGACCACCGAATGAATGGCGCCAATACGCGTGCAAGCCAGCATCGCGACAATCGCTTCGGGCACCATCGACATATAAATGATCACCCGATCACCCTTGGTGACGCCCTTGGCGCGCAGCGCACCGGCGAGGCGGGCGGTTTTATCGCGCAATTCGGCATAGCTAATGGTGTCTTTTTTGCCAGTAATGGGACTGTCATAAATGATTGCTGCCTGTGCGCCTTTGCCGGCAATCACATGGCGGTCCACTGCATTAAAGCAGGTGTTGACCATCGCATCCGGATACCATTCAAAGAGCGGTGCTTTGCGCGCATCCAATGCGTAACTGGGCGCGCGGTCCCAATCAATGTGATCGGCGGCTTTCATCCAAAACGCCTCGGGGTCGGTTTCCCAACTTTGATAAAGCTCGCGATAGGTCATCTGGCTATCTCCTGATCAGATGCGTGATGTGTGATCCCCTGCGATACGTGTTAAATCGTCAATTGATCTGGGCATCAAGCAAATATCGGATTCGCATGAATTGAAAAAATTTTCTTTTGGAAAGTTAGGCGGCTTGCGGGGTGAAATAGGACACCTGATCGCGGCCTTTGGATTTGGCGGCATAAAGCGCCTTGTCGGCTTCGTGCAGCAAATGTTCAAAGTGAGGATTTGAGCTGGTGCGCAGCCGATCTGGGCCAATCGCACTCAGCCCAATACTGGCGGTGATTTGCCTCGGCGCTGCCTTTATGCGCAGATTGCGGATCAACCCACACAATCGCTGGGCAAGCCCTTGTGCCTTATCTGCAGGGGTGTCGGGCAATATAACCACAAATTCTTCGCCGCCCAGACGCGCCAGAAGATCCGAAGCACGGATTGCGCCCTTGAGCGTTTTTGCCACTTCGCAAAGCACAGCATCGCCGGCCGCGTGGCCGAATTGGTCATTGACCCGTTTGAAATGATCAAGGTCCACCATAATCAATGATAATTCGGTACCTGATCGCAGCGATTTATCAAACAAATGCGAAAGATGCGTCAAAGCATAGCGCCGATTGTAAAGCCGGGTCAGAAAATCAGTCACGGCGGCATTCAGTCCGGCTTTAAGCGTGGCCCGCAGCCGGTCATTGGTTTTTTTATGTTGGATTTGTGCAGCAATGCGAAATGAAATTTCCTCTGTGCCACAACTGTCAAACAGCACGTCATTGGCCCCCCTAGGTCCAACGCATCCATCGCAGCATCCGCGCAGCTGTGCGGCGCAGCCACAATCACTGCTGCGTGACGGGTGGCCGAATGTGCGCGCATTTCAACTAATATATTTAGCGCCTGCCGCGCTGTCTTTTCGGTCAAACATAGGATGAAACAGGAATTGCTTAGCTGCTTTTGTGGTGGATCAAATAATTGCTTGTCCGATCATAGGGAAAATGAAAGGTTTCGGATAGATTGCAGTTTTGCCAGCAAGCCGGGGCAGGATTTGGGGTCATTGCACACAACGATAGCTGCACTTTTGGATTGAAACGGGGGCGCTGCCTCATGAAAGCCCAAAGCGCGGTTTGTATCTTCGCGCAGCTGCAATTCGGCCGACGCATTGCGGGCTCTTAGCAAACTGCGCAGCCCTGTCAAAAGAACTTTGCGCGCCACAGGTGCGGTTAAAATATCGCTGGCCCCTGCGTGCAAAAGGGCAAGCCGCGCTACATCATCGGCGGCGTGCTGGCTGGCAATAACCGGCACATTGCTTAGGGCGGGCATGGCTTTTAATTTGACCAGATCAAGAGGCGAATTCAAAGAAATAATGACGGCGTCAAAAAGGGCGTCATCGAGCAAAGATGATACCTCACCAAGGCCCGAAACGGCATGTATTTGATAGTGTGCTGCCCTTAAAATCGAGCCAAGCGAAATCCTGTTGGTCGCTATTGGATCGATCAGCAGTACCTTTCCAGACATGATTTTATACTTCCGCACACTTGTTCAAAGTTATGTTTAATTTTATTGATTTGAGTTAATAAAACCTTTCCCGTCGCAAAGGAATTTGATGTGACCCCAGAAGTTGCTGAAACATATGCTTTAAAGGTGCTTGGCTGGTTGGTCGGCGAAGAGGAAATTTTACCGATTTTTATGGGTTCAAGCGGCAGCAATGCCGCTGATATCAAAGAGCGGGCGCAGGATGCCGATTTTTTGATAGCGGTTCTCGACTTTGTGATGATGGATGATGCCTGGGTTCTAGCCGCTTGTCAGGCTTGCGCGCTTGAGCCTGAAGCGATGCAAATCGCGCGGCAAATGCTGCCCGGGGGCGGGATGGTCAACTGGACCTGATATCATGCTTGCATTTTGTGTAGCACCTGCGAAAACTAACTCTCAAAGTGGATCAAGGATAAAGCATGAAATTCAAAGGGCTATTGTTCGACAAAGACGGCACTTTGTTTGATTTTCAAAAAACCTGGAACACCTGGTCAGCGCAAATGATCGAGCATTTTTCTGCTGGGGACGCGGGGCGCAGAACCGCCATAGCCGATGCCGTTGGCTTTGATCTTGACCGCCAAGAATTTGAGCTTGATAGCATCGTGATCGCCGGAACCAACCGGCAGGTGGCCGAAAGCGTCGCCGCTGTGCTGCCCGATCAATGCGTGGATGCGGTTGAGGATTTCTTAATGCACTCCAGCCTAACCGCTGAGGTAAGCGAAGCCACCCCGCTACTCCCGTTTTTTCAGCATCTCAAAGACTGCGGTTTGAAAATCGGGGTGATGACCAACGATACAGAAGCTGGCGCGCGGGCGCATTTGGATACGGTTGGAGCGCTTGATCTGCTGGATTTTGTCGCCGGCTTTGACAGCGGTTTTGGCGCCAAACCTGCGCCGGGTCCCCTGCTTGCCTTTGCCAAAGCAATGGGGTTTTCGCCGGATCAGGTGGCAATGGTGGGCGATAGCACCCATGACCTCATCGCCGGACGCGCTGCCGGAATGCACACCATCGGGGTGCTGACCGGATTGGCCCCGCGCAACGAGCTCACGCCCTATGCCGATGCTATATTGCCCGACATAAGCCACATTCCTGCCTATTTGAGTTTGCCTTAACGGCGATTGTGCCAGCCGCTTGAAGAAAGCGACGGTTTGTGTCGGTAACCGGCAGGATTTCCATCCCCAGCGTGGTTTGCTAGGGGCAGCATAACGCAAGGAGACATAAAGATGGCTGAACCAACACCCAAACGCCGCCGCAGTGGGGGCCGCGCAGGTGGTGCGCTGCGCCGTGGCAGCGCAGCCATTGAACAAATGCCGTGGCGTTTGCCGGTCAACCCTGACCGGCCCACCGAGCCGCTGAACGAAGAAGGCGTCGCGGCAATCCATGACGGGGCGATGCGTATCCTTGAAGACATCGGCATCGAGTTTCTCAACCCCGAAGCCTGCGCAATTTTACGGCAGGCAGGCTGCACGGTGACAGGGGAAAATGTGCGTATGGGCCGTGATTTTGTCATGGAAATGGTTGCCAAAGCCCCTAGCCAGTGGACGCTAACGCCGCGCAATCCGGACCGCGAATTGATCGTTGGCGGGCCTTATATGCTGTTTGGTGCGGTGTCTTCGCCGCCCAGCTACTGGGACATTAAAACCGGCACAAAAGTCCCCGGAACGCGGGAAACCTGTGCAAACCTCATAAAGCTCAGCCAGTATTTCAACTGTATCCATTTCGTCGGTGGCTATCCGGTTGAACCCGTGGATCTCCATGCCAGTACGCGGCACTTGGATGTGCTTTATGACAAGCTGACCTTAAGCGATAAAGTTGCGCACGCTTATTCGCTGGGCAAAGAGCGTGTCGAAGATGTGATTGAAATGGTACGGATTTCCGGCGGGTGGAGCGATTCGGAATTTGATGCCAGCCCAAAGATGTATACCAACATAAATTCTACATCGCCGCTTAAACACGATTTCCCGATGCTGGATGGCTGGATGCAGCTAGCGCGGCGTAATCAAGGCCTGATCGTGACCCCTTTTACGCTCGCCGGTGCCATGGCACCGGTCACCATGGCAGGCGCCGTGGCACAATCCATCGCCGAGGCGCTTTGCGCTGTGGCCTTGGCGCAATATATCCGTCCCGGCGCGGCCTGCGCGATCGGTACCTTTACCTCAAACGTTGATATGAAATCCGGCGCGCCCGCGTTTGGCACCCCCGAATATATGCGCGCAACCCAGATGACCGGACAGCTGGCGCGGTTTTACGGTCTGCCAATGCGCTCGTCCGGGGTCTGCGCCGCCAATGTGCCGGATGGCCAGTCTATGTGGGAGACCTCAAACAGTCTTTGGGCAGCTGTGCAATCTGGTACCAATATTGTCTATCATTCGGCAGGTTGGCTGGAAGGCGGGTTGATTGCAAGCCCGGAAAAATTCATCATGGATTGTGAGGTTTTGCAGCAAATCCAACGCTATTTTGAGCCGTCGACCTATGCCACCACCGCGGATGACATTGCGCTTGATGCGATAAAGTCAGTCGGCAACGACGGTCACTTTTTTGGAATTCAGCATACTCAAGACCGCTATACCACGGCATTTTACCAACCCTTTGTATCGGATTGGCGTAACTACGAAGCATGGGAAGCCGCGGGCGGTATGTGGACTTCAGAGCGGGCGCATGGGCTTTATCAAAAAATTCTGGAAGATTTTGAAGCTCCGCCGCTAGATGTGGCTATTCGCGAGGAACTCGCCGATTTTGTGGATCGGCGCAAAGCCGAAGGTGGTGCTCCGACCGATTTCTAAGGCCTTTTTTGGGTTAAATTTTCGATCAATTTTAAGCTTCATAATTTGCTAACCAAAGATCGGGCAGGCTGGCGTAACGGCGCAGGTCTGGCATGCTTGGTTTGGTTAATAAGGCAATCGAAAATTTTACCATAGACAGCTACGGCGATCAGCTGTGGCAAGATGTGGTGCAGCAAAACCCTGAGTTCGAGCTCTGTTTCGAGCTGATGCTCAAATATCCCAACCGCCTCACCTTTGAGCTGTGCGCCGCTCTGGCTGCGGCGCTCACAAGGCCGCAGATGGATGTTTTAGAAGACCTGGGCACATACCTTGTGTCGCATAAAAACGGCCAAACCCTGCACCGTTTGCTGCGCTTTGGCGGGGAAAGCTATGAAGAGTTTCTGATTTCGCTGGATGAGTTGAACGAGCGATTTGAAATAGCCCTTTCTGGCCTTGCTCTGCCGGCGCTGTGCATCGAGCGCCATAGCGGGGCGCTGTATCATCTGGTCGTGGGTCAGGGCTGGCCGGGGTTTGAAGCGGTGATGATCGGTATTTTGCGCGCGCTTGCCGATGACTATGGCGCCTTGGTCTGGATTGAACCCATCGAACCTCTTCGGGGGATGTGCCGGATCGAAATTAAAATGCTTGATGCCAGTTTCAATGCCGGGCGGAAATTTGCCTTGGCGGCGACGGGTGCAGCAGGAGGCGATGATGTTGGTCTTTGATATTCTATGTCCCTGCCATGCCCAGCTTTCGCAGACCGGACATATTTTGCACCATGGCCCCACCCTTGCCAAACTGCTTGGGGATCAGCAGGCCTTACCGGTCCGGTTTTTAGAACTGTTTGAGCTGCGCCGCCCTCATCCTGCGGCCTCAATGCAGGAGCTTTTTGCATTGGTTGGGCAAAAATTAACCTTCCGGCTGCGCGTTGCGCCGCACACAGAACTTAAGGCGGTTCTGGCGCTTTTGCCGGACGGGCAGGGCGCGGTGGTGAATTTTTCTTTTGGCATCGCCATTCAAAATGCCGTTCAGCGCCATAGCCTGACCCATAGCGATTTCGCATGCACCGATTTGGCTATTGAAATGCTTTATCTAATGGAGGCTAAAACCGCTGCGATGGAGGTATTGCGCACCTTGAACCAACGGTTGCAAGGCGCAAAAATTGCCGCCGAAGAACAGGCCTTTACCGATACGCTCACGGGTCTGAAAAACCGCCGCGCCCTGAATTTGGTTTTGGGGCGGTTAAGTGAGGCGAAAGTGCCCTTTACCGTGATGCAGCTTGACCTTGATTACTTCAAGGCGGTCAATGACACCTATCGCCATGCAGCCGGGGATCATGTTTTGCAGGTCGCTGCGCGGATTTTGGTGGAAGAAACCCGCGCCGAGGACACGGTGGTGCGCCTTGGCGGCGATGAGTTTGCCTTGGTGTTTTATAATGTGATCAACCCGACGCGATTGGCCAAGCTGTCCCAACGCATTATCAAACGGCTCGAGCAGCCGGTGCCGTTTCAAAACAACATATGCCGCATATCGGGCAGCATTGGCATTGCGCTTTTTGATCGCAGATCCGAGGCCAGCCCTGAGGTGATGCTAGAGCAATCGGATCAGGCGCTTTACGCTTCCAAAAAGGCCGGCCGTGCGCAACATAGCTTTTTTCACTGCGGAGCGGCCTAATTTTGGCCGAATATTTGAACCACCGCGATACCGACGTGATACAGATGCGGCTTTTTGCAGTTTTTTGAAGGCTTAACATCCGGGTGAAAGCAGCTGCCCCAGACGTCCGGAAACCCGATAAGCAACCAGCCCGATCCATTCGCGCACCCCGATGTTCAGCTCGTCCATATGACCCGCAAAGTCCCATTTAACCCGGTCGAGCGAGTGGCCAGAGCGAAAATCAACCGGATAGGGCACAATATTTCGCCAACCTGCATAACAAAATACCGCCACACTGCGGGGCATATGAAAGGCCGAGGTTACAAGAACCCAAGGCCCGGTTTCATGGCCCTCGACCAGTTTGGCGGTCAAGGCGGCATTCTCGGCCGTATTGCGCGATTTACCTTAAAAAATCATACGGTTAGGCGCAATGCCCGATTGGGTGAACAGCATCCGCGCCACATCTGCGCTTGAGATGCTATGCTGGGTTAGGCTGAGCGTATCACCGGTAAAGATCACCTTTGATTGCGGATATTGGCGGGCCAAAGCTAAGCCAAGCAAAAACCGCTCGCCGGCATCGTTGACATTGGCCATGCGGGAAAAATCCGATTGGGTTTCATCTTCGCCGCCGCCAAGGATAATGATCCCTGCAGGATTGGTAATTTTGGGGTTGGCCGCAAAGCGGGTTTCGAGCGGACGCAAAAAAACGTCCCCCAAAGGCAAAAGCGCAATACCCCCATAAAGCACCAATCCCAACCCGTTAAACCAAAGCGCTCCACGCTTGCGACCCCGCATAAGGGCAAGAAAACCAAGGAAAAAAACTATAAGTGGTAGGTTTTCTGGTCGTGCAAAAAACCAAAATGCTTTGGAGGCGATAAAAAATAGGTTGTCCATTAAGATCTGCTGCTGTGTAAATTCTTGGCAGAAGATAGCTAAATTCTTCGCCCAAGACTACGGTTATTTTCCACCCAAATCGCAAGAGGCCGGGGCGTGTTTTAGACTTTATATTGCTCAAGAATTTCCAGAGGGACAATTTCTGTGGCGCGTAAATGGGTGGCTTTAAGGTTGATATTTGGGGCGCAGCCCTCATCATGAGCCTGTAGAAACCGCGCGGCACACAGGCACCAGCTATCGCCCGCTTTTAGGCCGACAAAATTAAACTCTGCCCGCGCTGTGCTAAGATCATTTCCAACATATTTGGAATAGGCAAGAAACTCTTCGGTCATCACCGCGCATACCGTGTGGCTTCCCTGGTCTTCGGCGCATGTATTGCAAAACCCATCGCGGAAAAACCCGCTAATAGGTGAATAGGAACAAGGCGTTAGCGCGCTGCCAAGGACATTCACAGAGGGATCTTTTTTCAATTTTGGTCTTTCTTCTGAGTCTCAGGACTTAGGTCAGTATGCCGTCTTTAGACCAATTGATCCAGCGCCCATGAAAATCAACCCAGCCAAGGTTATATTTTTCGCCTTTGGGCCAAATTTGCAAAGTGATGGCTGCGCCTTCTAACTTTTTGTCGGCTTCCATCGCCAAATGGGCCAGCGGGCTGGTGATTGTTGCTCTGGCGCCTGCTTGCCCGAGCGCTTTGGTGCATGCGTGTTGAACCGGAGCCGGAAAATATTGCCAAGCCACTGTATTATAGACCAAATGAAGGTTGCCTTTAGGGTGATAGGTGAGCCGCCGCGGCAACCAGTCTGCGACGTCTTCTTTGTCCACTTTGGTTGTTTGATGCGGCGCCGCGCTCTCTAAACGCTCAATCCTGTCGGGCTGATCTGGCCAGCTAAAGGCAAGCAAACGAAGGCGGTCTTTATCTTTGGTCGGATCCAGTGGGCTAAGATCAACGCCCGCTTTGTTGATCACGTCAAAGCGAGTGTCCGGCGGCAAAGGGCCGCTCCAATCTGGCGCAAGGGTTATGATGGGCGCGCGCGCACCAAACCGCGCTTTGCCCACAATCAACTGGTAGCGGTCAAATAAAAGATTGAGCCCGCCTCTGGCCCCCAATTCAGACAGTACCATCGGCAAGCCAAAGCGATCTGCTAAAAGATGGCTGGCGGCGATCATCACACTGCTGCGCCGAATTTCATTGGTTTGCGGTGGCAATTTTATAAACTCTAACAGGAACTGAGTATGCCTTTGCACCGCGTTTTGGACAGCGGTCCAAAGCGCTTCATCGCTTGGTGTATTGGGGGGATAGACAGATTTTAAACCGGGGTCCTTGTCGCACAGAACCAGCATATGTAACCCGCCCGCTAACCGAAGCGGCACAGAAGCGCCGCTGGCTGAGCGATCCCCGGGCCAATTGAAAAGAGCATCTGAAACAGGATCACCCGGTGTCAAACGATCCGCAAAAAGCTGCATGAGCTGGGCCATGAACGGCGATCCAAGGGCAGAGCAGACTTGGCCCTGATTACGGAAATCTTTCCTTATGGTCATTTAAATTTATCGATTAACCTTTGCAAAGTGGTTTTGGTATCCGGCGTTTCAGTAGTCTTTTTATCTGCTTCTGGCGATCCACTGTTTTGTGACAGCTTGGGGGATTTTGTGGACTTGGTGGGGGTTGCTCTTTGAACACTGAGTGCCACCGCATTCATAAAACCGCCAGTATCGGCCTGTGCCAGCTTGCTGGCGCCACCTGCAATCCCTGCCAGCAAATCAGCCAGCCAGTTTTGATCCGCTTTGGCAAAATCACGCAGAACATAACCGGCAACCGCATCTTTGTGGCCAGGATGTCCAATGCCCAACCGCACGCGGTGATAGTTGGCACCGATATGTTGATGCAATGACCGAAGTCCGTTGTGGCCCGCATGACCGCCACCGCTTTTGACACGGCACTGTCCGGGCGCCAGATCCAGTTCGTCATGGAAAACAGTAATATCTGTTGGTTCCAGTTTGAAAAATCGCATGGCCTCGCCAACAGATTGACCAGAAAGGTTCATAAAGGTTTCTGGTTTGAGCAAAATGACTTTTTCGTGCCCTAGACGGCCTTCAGTCATGCGTCCCTGAAACTTACTTTTCCAAGGCCCAAAGCTATTTTCGGTTGCAATCTGGTCCAGCGCCATAAAGCCAATATTATGACGGTTGTGCGCATAATTTGCACCAGGGTTTCCAAGTCCGACAAAAATCTGCATGGCTATTTCGCGGCTCCGACCAATTGGTAATTTATCCCTGGCATTAGCTTACCCAAGAAAAAAGCGGGGCAAAAGCCCCGCTTTGAATAATCTACTTTGCGAAGAGTATTTATTCTTCTTCTTGCACTTCCTCAGTGCTGGTCTCTTCTTCGGCTTCGCCTTCATCGTCATCAGAAGAAGCGGCAAGTCCACTCGGTGCGGAAATATTTGCAATCACAAAATCCCGGTCAATGGTCGGCTTTGCGCCTTCTGGAAGATTGACCGAAGAAATGGTAACCACGTCGCCAATATTTAGGGCAGACAGGTCGATTTCGATTTTTTCCGGAATATCTCCAGCGGTCACAATCAGTTCAATCTCGGGCCGGACGATGGTTAAAACGCCGCCTTGTTTGATACCCGGAGCTGTGTCTTCGTTGACAAACTCAATAGGGATAAACAGGTTAATCTGCGATGACCGACGCAGGCGCATCAGGTCGAGGTGGGTCGGAAGGTCTTTGACCACATGGCGCTGCACATCGCGGCAAATGACGCGGACATCTTCATGGCCCTCGACTTTTAGATTAAACAAAGTTGACATAAACCGCCCAGCTTTTAGGCGCTTTAGCAACTCATTGCGGGGTATTTGTATCGGAAGCGGATCAATGCCGCCTCCATAAGCTACACCCGGCACCATGCCATCGCGGCGTGCTTGACGAGCGGCGCCCTTGCCTGTCCCCGTCCGTTCGATCGCTTCAAGATCTGGTATCTTTCCAGCCATTTAAATCTCCATTAGTTAAAGAGGGCTCCTCCAAGGCTGTAGCCCTTCATGAAGCCGCGCGTATAGACCAGTTGCACAGGATTTAAAAGCCCAAATTCAAACTGGGGCTTGCGCGAGCACCGCAAGCATGTCAAAGGCGGATTTATGATCAACAAACACTTGATAAATGCGTCTTGGGCACCGCTTTGCGCTTTTGTTGTTTTGGGGTGCTGTTGGGGCGCTTTCGCTGCTTTGGTTCCGGATTTACAGGCCGCAATAGGCGCAGGTGATGGCGAATTAGCCGCGGTGATGTTGGTCGCTGCAATTGGCGCGATCGCAGCCATGCGCTTTGCGCCTTGGCTTGATAGCCGCTTAGGCCGCTATGGCGTGGTAACATTATGTGCGGCAGCGCTTTTGGCTTTCCAACTGCCCGGTTTGATGAACACTTGGACTGGTTTGACCATCGCTATGTTTCTTTGTGCTGCATCCACCGGTAGTCTGGACGTGGTTATGAACGCGCATCTGTCTCAGATCGAGGCCCGTGAAGGCCGCCCATTGATGAGCTTTCACCACGCCATGTTTTCATTTGCCTATGCAATTGCTGCATTTTCTACCGGTCTCATTCGCGAATTCGGAGGCGGAGCAATCATCAGTTTTGCGATCATTGGTGTTTTCGGCTTGCTGATGCTGCCCTCAATGGTTTTGCCAAAGCAGGTAGATCAGCCAAATGATGCCGATGATGCACCAATCTTTGGTGCCAATCGGTTTGTGGTGTTGATCGGTATTGTCATCGCAATCGCATTTATGGGAGAGCAGGCTGCTGAGGGATGGTCTACCCTACATTTGGAACGCTCCCTTAATGTCGGTGCGGCGCTCGGTGCGATGGGGCCTGCAATTTTGGGGCTTACAATGGGCGTGGGGCGACTTGGCGGTCAGGCTATGACGCAGATTTTTTCTGAAGCGCGGGTTATTCAAATTGCGGCGCTCTTGGCGGCCTGTGGCTCTACACTTGCCGCAACTGCTATAAATCTGCCGCTGACGTATGTAGGCTTTGCCGGCCTTGGTCTTGGTATCTCTGTAATAGCGCCTTTGGGTTTGGCTTTGGTGGGGCGGGTTAGTCCCGCTGATCAGCGTGTCAAAGCAATTTCGAATGTTGCTTTGATAGGCTATACTGGGTTTTTTATGGGGCCGCCTCTTATGGGGGGCTTAGCTGAATTGGCCAGCCTTTCAGCCTCTTTTGGTGCATTGTCGCTGCTGCTTGCAATTATAAGCTTAGCGCTTATTCCCATGTTGGCAGGGTCAATCAAAAGGGATTGATTACGCCCAATCGCCCTCAAAACCCTTTGGGATTAGTAAATTTTCGCGTGATAAATCATTAATTTGAGTGTGGCCACATAAGGCCATTGTGGTTTCTAACTCTTTTTGAATAACGGTTAGGGCCTGGGTCACACCGGCTTCACCCATAGCCCCGAGCCCATATGTAAAGGCGCGGCCGATATATGTGCCTTTTGCTCCCAGCGACAGCGCTTTAAGCACAGCTTGCCCGGATCGGATGCCGCCATCAAAATGCACCTCGATTTTATCGCCGACTGCTTCAATAATACTGGGAAGAGCCCTAATTGAACTCAGCGCACCATCAAGCTGCCGCCCGCCATGATTGGAGACTATAATTGCATCTGCGCCGACACCCAGGGCCATTTTAGCGTCCTCTGAATCTAAAATGCCCTTTAAAATAACTTTGCCGCCCCAAGCCTCTTTGAGTTTGGCAATTTTATCCCAATCTAGGGCGGGATCAAACTGTTCGGCGGTCCAAGACGACAGGCTGCTGGTATCTTTCACACCTTTGGCATGGCCCACGATATTGCCAAATTGCCTACGTTTGGTGCCCAGCATTTCAAGACCCCAGCCCCATTTGGTGGCAAGATTAGCCATGGTTTTAAGCGTGAGCTTTGGGGGGGCGGAAAGACCATTTTTTAAATCCTTGTGGCGTTGCCCCAAAATCTGCAGATCAAGCGTAATCATCAGTGCAGAACACTTAACCGCTTTTGCGCGCTGAATTAGACGGTCAACAAAATCGGTATCTTTCATCACGTAAAGCTGAAACCAAAATGGTTTTGTGGTATGGGCGGCAACATCTTCTATCGAGCAGATCGACATTGTGGAAAGTGTAAAAGGCACACCAAATTTTTCTGCGGCTCTTGCAGCTTTAATTTCCCCATCTGCGCACTGCATGCCAGTCAGACCGACAGGCGCAAGCGCAACAGGCATCGCGACTTCTTGGCCGACCATTTTCGAAGCTGTGCTGCGAACGGTCATGTCCACTGCCACCCTTTGACGCAGACGAAGGTGTTCAAAATCGTTCACATTGTCCCGAAAGGTTTGCTCGGTCCAGCTGCCTGATTCTGCGTAATCGAAAAACATTTGCGGCACACGGCGGCGATAAATACACTTTAAGTCATCGATATTGGTAATCACTGGCATCGGTATTTACCCAAATGGATTGGTGAGTTATTCTTACCAATGCAAGCATTGTTTCACAAGGTAAAAGTTGAAAGTACGAGGGCGATATGTATTTTGAAGATTTCCCAGTTGGGTATAGTTATACAACAAATCATTATCTTGTCCCGAAGGATGAAATCATTGATTTTGCACAGCAATGGGATCCGCAGCCATTCCATATTGATGAAACTGCCGCAGAGGATTACCCGTATGGCGGCTTGATTGCCAGTGGTTGGCATACCTTGCTGATTTCTTTTCGGCTCATGCTTGAAACCGGCAAGTTGAAAGAATGTTCCATTGGCTCACCGGGCATGCAAGAGCTGCGCTGGCTGCTTCCTGTTAAACCTGGCGATACTCTTTGCAACAAAGCCAGAGTTGAAAGCGCAAAACTATCAAAATCAAAACCTGATCGGGGGTTTGTAACGGTTCAATATGAAGTTCTGAACCAAAACGAGCAAAAGGTGGCAACCTATTTAATCACACATATGCTGCGGGTGAGGCCTAATTAGAGTGTGTTGAATGCGCGCCATTGGCCAGCGAGGCAACAAAATCTAAAACCTCTTTAACAGATTTCCCAGAGGCAAGCTCACTGATAATGGCTGACCCAACCACGGCGCCATCTGCGACGGATGCAATGCTTTGCGCAGCTTCAGGAGTTTTTATTCCAAAGCCAACAGCTACTGGCAAATCGGTGTGGGCTTTAATCCTTGCCACTTCTGGTCCGACGTCGCCGACTTCTGCTTCTGCGGCGCCGGTGATCCCGGTGATCGACACATAATACACAAAGCCCGATGTATTTTGCAGAACTTTTGGCAGCCGCTTGTTGTCAGTCGTCGGTGTCGCAAGGCGGATAAAATTCAATCCCGCTTTTTGGGCAGGAATGCAAAGCTCGCTATCTTCTTCTGGCGGCAGATCCACAATAATAAGTCCATCTACTCCGGCCTCTCTTGCATCCTTCAGAAATGCGTCAACCCCATGGCTGTAAATCGGGTTATAATACCCCATCAGCACGATCGGAGTATTTTGATCGGATTGTCTAAACCGCCGCGCCATATCAAGTGTTTTTAAAAGCGTCATACCGCCGTCGAGCGCGCGCTGACCAGCCAATTGAATTGTTGGGCCATCGGCCATTGGATCGGTAAAGGGCAAGCCTAATTCAAGAATGTCCACGCCCGCGCCCGGCAGTCCAAGAACCAAATCAAGCGAGGTATCGAAATCAGGATCCCCGGCCATGACATACGCCACAAAAGCCTTTTTCCCTTGGTCGGCGAGTTCCTTGAATTTGCGGTCGATGCGAGTCATTTTTTACGCCCCTTTTGAAAGCCCCCCTGACTTGCCCAAAAAGTGAACGGAAATCAATGGGCAGAGTGCATAAATCGGCAATTCAAAGCGAACGCGGCGTTGCCGCTTTGGTCTTGCCTCTCTTTAGCTCACCGAATAGAAGCGCGAAGCGCGCAATTTAGGAGCCGGTCACATGGGATTTAAAATGGGAATTGTCGGTTTGCCGAATGTTGGTAAGTCTACGTTGTTCAATGCACTGACAAAAACAGCGGCTGCCCAAGCTGCTAATTTTCCGTTTTGTACAATTGAGCCCAATGTCGGCGAAGTTGCTGTACCTGACAGCCGATTAGATAAGCTGGCGGCCATCGCCGCATCGAAACAAATCATCCCGACACGTATGACTTTTGTTGACATTGCCGGTTTGGTCAAAGGCGCATCAAAAGGCGAAGGGCTTGGCAATCAGTTTTTGGCGAATATCCGCGAAGTGGATGCGATCGCCCATGTTCTAAGGTGTTTTGAAGACGGCGATGTGACCCATGTTGATGGCCGGGTTGATCCGGTTGCTGATGCGGAAACCATTGAAACCGAGCTGATGCTGGCGGATATTGAAAGCATTGAAAAGCGGCTGCAGGGCCTGTCGCGAAAAGTGCGTGGCGGGGATAAAGAAGCGGTGCAACAAGAGCGCCTGCTAAAAGCCGCACTGAGCGCGCTGGAAGAGGGCGCACCCGCGCGCAGCGTTGCCATTGATGCCGAAGATGCAAAAGCGTGGAAAAGCCTGCAACTGCTGACCACAAAACCGATCTTGTTCGTGTGCAATGTGGATGAAGAAAACGCATCCAACGGCAATGCCTACTCGCAAAAAGTCGAAAAAATGGCTGCTTCGCAGGGGGCGGGAACAGTGACAATTAGCGCTCAGATTGAAGAGGAAATCAGCCAGCTGGAAGAGGATGAAGCCCAAATGTTCCTCTCGGAAATGGGCTTGGATGAAGCCGGACTAGATCGGCTTATCCGAGCTGGCTATCAGCTTTTAGAGCTTGAGACTTATTTCACCGTTGGCCCGAAAGAAGCGCGCGCTTGGACCATCCCGCAAGGCACTTTGGCCCCGCAGGCGGCGGGCGTAATTCATGGTGATTTTGAGCGTGGATTTATTCGCGCCGAAACCATTGCCTATGATGATTTTGTGACGCTTAATGGTGAGCAAGCCGCCAAAGAGGCCGGAAAAATGCGTGTTGAAGGCAAAGCCTATCAAGTGAAAGATGGCGATGTGCTTCATTTCTTATTCAACGCCTGAGCGCCAGTAGCTTCAGTAAAGTGCCAAACGCGAAAATAATTTAAGTTTCCCCTCTTGTCCCTCGGTGCATTGCTCTGTAATCTCGTCGGCGGAGACGTGGCCGAGTGGTCGAAGGCGCTCCCCTGCTAAGGGAGTAGGCGAGGAATCGTCTCGAGGGTTCGAATCCCTTCGTCTCCGCCACCACATCCTCATCATTCCTGTTTCTGGTATTTCTGGCGCTATTCCTGCGCAAGATCAGGGATTTACAACAGCGCTTTGCGACTGATGCAGCACATCACCTCTCATATCAGGGCACTGTCAGAATAAACCATCTTGCCCGACAGCGTGCTGAATATTAGCTATTCAGCTATGCCTAATCCTTTATCCTTCCGCTACTT
>CBFHXE010000050.1:0-18669 GCA_965659715.1 uncultured Paracoccaceae bacterium
AAATTGATCGCCCGAACGGTCCGAGAAGGGCCATACCCCAAGACTGGCAATCCACGTGACCAGCAATAGACAAACCACAGCGGCGGCGGCAAGTATGCTAAGAAAACGGAGCATGAATCATATCCTAATGGGCTTTCCTATCGCGTTGATTGGTAGCATGATGCAGCCTAAGAACAAGTCACAATTGGTTGAAAAGGTGCAATGGCGATGACAGATACGACTTTAAACCTGTTGTTCCAGCAAAAGCGTGGAAACTGGATTCGGCTACGAACATTGATTTTGCTACGCTGGATTGCGATTGCCGGACAGGTCATCGCGATTTTCACTGCGATCCAGCTGTATAATTTACAACTTGAGTTGGGGCTTTGCCTATTGGCGATTGGTGTGTCCGTTGGCGGTAATCTACTGGCAATGTACAGCTTCCCAGAAACCAAACGGTTATCGGAATTTGAAAATACGATGATGATCCTGTTTGACCTTTTACAACTTAGTTTTCTACTTTTTTTGACTGGAGGGCTACATAATCCCTTTAGTATTTTGCTACTGGCGCCGGTTGCTGTGGCGGCAAATGTGCTCCAACTGAAATCTCTGCTGATTTTGGGGGGCACGGCCATTGCCCTGGTGACAATCTTGGCGAGCTATCACCTTCCATTGCACACTGACGAGGGGTTTATTTTGCGTATTCCCAATATTTTTGTATTTGGAAATTGGGCCGCAATAGTCATCGCATTGGTGTTTTTAAGTGTGTATTCGCGCCGCGTGAACAACGAGATGAACGCCATGGGCGAAGCCGTGGTGGCTACCCAAATGGCGCTGGCGCGCGAGCAAAAGCTGACCGACTTGGGCGGCGTGGTGGCCGCCGCTGCCCATGAGTTGGGCACGCCCTTGGCCACCATTAAACTGGCCAGCTCTGAGTTGATGGAAGAGTTGTCTGACCGGCCAGAACTTTGTGAAGATGCGGAATTGATCCGCGAACAGGCCGATCGCTGCCGCGATATATTACAATCAATGGGCAGGGCCGGCAAAGATGACCTGTATCTGCACACTGCCCCGTTCAGTGAAGTCATTCGCGAAGCCGCCGACCCCCATCAAGACCGCGGCATTGATATTGAAATGGGGTCTCAGTCTGATGATCTATCAAGCCTCACACAACCTTTGGTACTGCGGCGCCCAGAAATCATTCACGGGCTTCGCAATATGGTGCAAAATGCTGTGGATTTTGCGCAATCACAGGTTTGGGTTGAAACCATCTGGAGCGCAACGCACGTAAAGGTTCGGATCATGGACGATGGGCCAGGCTATCCGTTGCATGTCATTGGGCGTATAGGGGATCCTTTTATGCGGGATAGAAAAGCAGAAAATGATGACCCGAAACGTCCAGCCTATGAAGGCATGGGTTTGGGGCTTTTCATTGCCAAAACTTTGCTGGAAAGAACCGGCGCAGAGCTTGATTTTTCGAATGGCTCACGGCTTAAGATTTTGGATGATAGCAAAGGCGTGCCGACAGGCGCTAGTGTTGAAATTTCATGGCAACGAAACGATATAGAACAAACCAACGGCGCGTTGGGTGAGAACAAGCAGATCAAAGTATAGGGAACATCGGTCATGGGCAGGGCTTTACAAATTTTGATATGTGTATCCTCCCAATTCTGTTTGGCAAATCATAGCAAATGACATGAGGGCTAATGACCCATAAATCTCTGAAAATTGAGCTAAAATCAGAAGAGGATACTGCCAATTTGGCGCATTGGTTAAGCCATGATCTGGCGCCCGGTGATGTGGTGTTACTCTGTGGAGAAATCGGGGCCGGTAAAAGTTATTTTGCGCGGTCGTTGATCCAATTTTCTCAGGATATTCCAGAGGATGTGCCCTCGCCGACATTTACTTTGGTGCAAACTTATAGCACCCGAATTGGCGAAATATGGCATGCTGATCTGTACCGGCTTGGCGCGACCGATGAAATTATAGAACTGGGTTTGGCTGATGCGTTTCAAGAAGCGATTTGTCTGGTGGAATGGCCCGAAATTCTTGGAAGTCTTACTCCAAAAGACGCATTGACCCTCACGTTCAAAACCACGCCAACCCCCGGCTACCGCCAGCTTGAAATGAGTTGGACGGGCGCATCCTGGGCGGATCGGCTTGTAGGCTTTGGCTAGGCTTTGGGTGGCAAGTCAACCCAAAGCCACGGTCAGCGCTTTTCCTAATTTTTCTGTGATTTCGCCAATTTGATCTTCACTGACAATAAAAGGCGGCGCAAGCAATATGTGGTCACCCTGTTTTCCATCCCGCGTTCCAGAATTAGGATAACAGATCAATCCCGCCTCAAACGCTGCTGATTTGATTTTTTTTGCGGTCTCAAGGCTAGGATCAAGCGGGGATTTAGTGGCGCGGTCTGCCACCAGCTCTATGCCCCAGAAAAGTCCACGCCCGCGAATATCACCAATGTTTTCGTGTTGCCCAAACTGTGCGCGCAAAGCGGTTTCCAAATCCGCGCCACGGCGTTGAACCTGATCAATAAGGTTGCGGTTGATCAGCGCCTTTACCACAGCAAGCGCAGCAGCAGAGGCAACAGGATGTCCAATATAGGTGTGACCATGCTGAAAAAACCCCGAGCCCTTTGCGATGGTTCGATAGATCTCATCCGAGCATAGCATCGCGCCTATTGGCTGATATCCCGCCCCAAGACCTTTAGCGACGCAAAGAATATCAGGGGCAACCTGATCAGCGTCACAGGCAAACATATGGCCCGTGCGCCCCATCCCGCACATGACTTCATCAAAAATCAGCAATACACCGTAGCTATCACAAATCTCTCGAATGCGTTTAAAATAGCCGTTGACGGCCGGAACAGCCCCCAAAGTTGCCCCGACCACCGGTTCAGCGATAAAGGCCATGACGGTATCTGGCCCGAGCCGAAGCAGCTCATCTTCCAGCTCTTGCGCTACCCGTTGACCATAGTCATAGGCGGTTTCTTGCGGCAGACGACCAACATATTCATAACAGGGGGAAATATGGCTTACGTCGATTAAAAGCGGGGCAAACTGGGTGCGCCGGAACACATTTCCACCCGCCGCCAATGATCCCAATGTATTGCCATGATAACTTTGGCGTCGGGCAATAACGTGTTTTCGTTGCGGCTCTTGACGTTCCACATGATATTGGCGCGCCAATTTAAGAGCAGCCTCCGTTGCCTCTGATCCTCCCGAAACAAGATAAACACGCTTAAGATCGCCCGGTGCGCGGCTGATCAATAGATCGGCCAGCTCTTCGGCCGGCTCTGAAGTGAAAAATCCTGTATGAGCATAGGCAAGCTGCTCGGCCTGATCTTGAATGGCTGCAATGATATCTGGATCACCATGACCAAGGCAGGAAACAGCAGCACCGCCCGATCCATCAAAATACTGCTTCCCGGTGCTATCGATTAGGTAACATCCTTGACCGCCAACCGCGGTGGGAACGTTTGATTTAGAATGCCGTGGAAATATTTGGCTCATTGGAAAACCCCTTCTTGCGCCCGACAAGAACGTGGGTAATACCCCGATAGTTTTGCAGCAGATACCAAGTTACCGACAGCGCAGGCGTTATCTGAAACAACGCGCCCGTCGGGCGCTTGGAAATTATTCTCAAACCCAATTCTCGCATGACCGCCTAAAAAGATAGCCGCCAGAGCACAGCTTTGTTCAGCGGGTCCAAAGGCACAAACCGTCCACCGATAATTTGAACCGAGGGCACTGGTTAAAAAAGGAATAAGATCTTCTGGACGGGCCTGCACCTTTGGGCTGTATTGGCCCAAAACAAAAATCACATCTAGTAAGGTGTCCTTGATAACGCCCTCTTCAATCCAGTTCTTCAGCGTATGAAGGTCCTGCGTTGAATAGAGTATATGCTGAAGTTTCATACCTGTTTCGGCAGCCAAAGCATAGGCTTGGCGTCCAAGCTTAGGATCGCGCGCCATCTCACGAACTGATAGGCTGGCCGCTTTGGGGCGCAGCTGGTCCAAACATGCAAGTTGATCTGCAACACCATAAATGTTCATGGACTCGGTTGAAATTTGCACCTCGAGTCCGGGTGCGGCGGCCTGAACAGCATCAATGGCGTCTTGGTACCGGTCTGGGTCAAGGGAATGCCGACCCTGTGCGTCGCGGACATGCAAGTGAATACCCGTCGCTCCTTTGTTATGTGCTTGGCGCGCTGTATCGGCCAATTCCTTTGCGCTCATGGGAAGGTTGGCATGATCTTGCTTTGTCATACGAGCACCGTTAGGGGCCACCATCAAGTCATATGTCTTTTGCATCCACTCATCCCTTTCAACAAAACTTCGATCCAAATTATGTGCAAAGCCATATTTATGATTCTATTTGACATCTGAATTACAAAAACAGTCAATAGCATCAGGAAAAAACATATGTTATTTTTTTATCAGAGATTAAAGGGATGATTCGCGATGGACCCAACACTAAAATCCAAAACAATTTCAAAGCTTAAGGATGAAATTGAGCACCTATCCCCACAGCTGAGAACAGCCGCAAAATATGTTATTGATAACCCTGCAGACTTTGGTTTGGACCCTATCCGCGAAACCTCTCGTAAGTCAGGAGTAAGCACATATACATTGGTTAGAACCGCCCACCGGTTGGGGTTTTCAAGTTACGAAGAGTTCCGTGAACCGTTTCGGCACGCGCTTGTATCGACCTCAGAATTTATTCAAGAACCGGCCTGGGTCGATGAGTTGCGAGAAAGCGGCGATATTGGCCGGGTTCAAGCCGAGGCAACGCGCAATGCAATGTCAATTGTTCAAAGGTCGCTTGAGCGCCAATCAACGGATGAGCTTAAAGAAGTGGTTGATACCCTACTTGCAGCCCGCAATGTCTATTTGACCGCGGTGCGTTCAAGTTATGCCATGGCATATTACTTTCACTATGTAGGCCGTATGGCATTGACATCATTGCAGTTAATTCCTCGAAATATGAACAGTGCCATTGATGAGCTCAACTATGCCGGACCCGGAGATGTTCTGATTGCAATCACCATCACGCCCTACTCTCGCGAAACTATTCAAGCCTGTGAATTTGCCAGAAAAAAAGGCGTCAAGCTGATCCTCATTACCGATTCAGACATTGTATCGCCTGAATTAAAACCGGAATATGTTCTGGTGACATCGGTTATCAGCACGCATCACTTTGGTTGTTTTACCGGCATGCTTGCCACACTTGAATTATTGCTGGCGCTATTGGTCAGCCGTGGTGGCGATGCGGCGCGCAAACGAATCAAATCCTATGAAGATTTGCGAGCGGAAAACAATGCGTATTGGGTGCGAAAAAAAAACATTAGTTTTTAGGTGACAAGCGGGCGTTAGTTCGCAACTCTTTTACACATTCAAAGGGCAGAACATGTCGTTCTGCTGATCTACTTGGGAGAGCAAAATGAAATATAGTAATTGGTTTAGTGGCCTGGCCGCAGCAGCAGCTTTGTCTGTTGGAAGCATTGCCAGCGCAGAACAGCAGTTTATCTCGATCGGAACCGGCGGCGTAACCGGGGTTTATTATCCAACTGGCGGCGCTATCTGCCGTTTGGTTAACCGCGACCGCAAAGAGCATGGCATTCGCTGCGCGGTCGAGTCCACAGGCGGATCAGTTTATAACATCAATACCATCAAAGCCGGCGAGCTTGAGTTCGGCGTTGCGCAGTCTGACTGGCAGCACCATGCCTATAACGGGACATCAAAGTTCGCAGACAACCCGTTCCCGAACGTCCGCGCGATGTTCTCGGTTCACCCAGAGCCCTTCACACTTCTGGTTCGTGCCGACAGCGGCATCACTTCTTTTGAAGGGCTGAAAGGCAACCGTGTAAATGTTGGCAACCCTGGTTCAGGCCAGCGCGCGACCATGGAAGTTGTGATGGAAGCCTTTGGCATGGGCATGGATGACTTTAGCCTTGCAACAGAATACAAAGGCTCTGAAATGGCCAAGCAAATCTGCGACAACAATATCGACGCGATGATCTACACCATTGGTCACCCAGCTGCTGCGATTAAAGAAGCGACAACCAGCTGCGATGTAAAACTGGTTTCCGTAACTGGCGCGCCGATCGACAAACTGGTTGCTGACAACCCATATTACCGCGTTGCGACCGTTCCTGGCGGCATGTATGCGGGCAACCCTGATGACACCACCACCTTTGGTGTGGGTGCAACTTTTGTCACCTCAACTGATATTTCAGACGACGTGGCCTATATTGTTGCCAAATCAGTGATGTCAAACCTCGATGACTTCCGCAAACTGCACCCGGCCTTTGCAAATCTGGATGCGGCGCAGATGATCTCTGATGGTTTGTCCGCACCGCTGCATCCTGGTGCTGCCAAGGCCTATAAAGAGCTTGGCTTGATGAACTAAGAGCGGATTACATTTGTTCTTTAAAAAAATGCCCAGCGCTTTCACATTGCGCTGGGCTCTTTTTTAATTAGGTTATTCTTAAAAAATTATGGGATGTGAAAATGAGCGAAGACGGAGCTAAATCAGCACAGGAAATGGTCGCGGAAACAGACGCAGGTGGGCGTATCTTAACCGGCCCGATGGCCAAAGCTTTGTTCTACTTGTGTATTTTATGGTCTTTGTTTCAACTTTATATCGCATCGAAAGTGCCGGGGGTTTTAGCCCAAGCCACTGGTGTAAACGATTTTGCCAATATCGTTGCGCAGGCGCGCTATGTACACTTGGCTTTTGCAATGACGCTGGCAACGCTTGCTTTCCCGCTTTTTGGTCATAAACGCCATATTCCGCTTTACGACTGGGCTCTGCTTGTCTTGGGTGTCTCAGCCTGCCTATATCTGGTCATTTTCCGGTTTGAGATTGCCGATCGCCCGGGTCTTTGGACCACCACAGACATTGTGATGTCTGCCATTGGTATGATGGTTTTAATGATTTCAGTATTCCGCGCATTGGGACTGCCATTGGTGGTAATCGCAAGTGCTTTTTTAATGCTAGCCTTTTTTGGCGGGTATTCGGAATGGGTGGGCAACGTCACAAATTATGGCGGCGCATCATTTAAAAAGGCGATGGGCCACTACTGGATGCAGACCGAAGGTGTATTTGGCGTGGCCTTGGGTGTTTCCACAACAATGATTTTTCTGTTTGTCCTGTTCGGCGCTCTGCTGGAAAAGGCAGGGGGCGGAAACTGGTTCATCAAGGTTGCAATAGCGCTCTTGGGTGCGCTGCGCGGCGGCCCGGCCAAGGCCGCAGTTTTATCGTCGATGATGACAGGAATGATATCGGGGTCCTCCATTGCCAACACCGTAACCACCGGCACATTTACCATCCCGCTCATGAAGCGCATTGGCTTTTCGCGCGAAAAGGCCGGCGCGGTTGAGGTTGCATCTTCAACCAATGGGCAGTTGACACCGCCGGTCATGGGGGCTGCTGCTTTCTTGATGGTCGAGTATGTAAACATTTCCTATATTGAAGTGATAAAACATGCGTTTTTACCAGCGGTAATTTCCTATATTGCTTTGCTGTACATCGTGCACCTTGAAAGCTTGAAACTAGGACTTAAAGGCCTTGAAAAGCCGGGGCGAAGCATTGGCGTTGTCATGATTTTCATCCTTTTCATTACAGGGTTTTTTGGTATGGCCGCGATTACGTTCGCAGTAATATTTTTGCGTGCGCTGTTAGAACCAATAATGCCCGGAGCAACAGTTTATCCTGCTCTGGTACTGCTCGGGCTTGCTTATTTGGCTTTGGTATTTGTTGCGGCACGCTATCCCGATATCGAAATTGACGATCCGAATGCAAAAACCGTAAGTGCGCCAAGATTAACGCCAACTTTTTTCGGGGGTGCCTATTTTGCACTGCCTATTTTTGTACTGGTTTGGAATCTTATGGTTCGCACCGAACATTTAGACCGATTGTCACCCGCACTTTCTGCATTTTGGGCAACAGTTGCAATGATCATAGTCGCTTTGACCCACCAACCGCTCAAAGAAATGTTCCGCGGTCACGGCATGGCAAGCAGCGGTTTTGTGCGAGGCTGGTGTGACTTTATCAATGGGCTAGAAGCCGGCGCAAGAAATATGATTGGCATCGGAGTTGCCACAGGTGCTGCAGGCATCATCGTTGGAACGATATCGCTGACAGGTGCACATCAGATTATTGGTCAGGTTATCGAAACCATTTCGGGTGGCAATCTCATTATCTTGCTTGTGTTGGTCGCACTCTTATCACTTATTCTGGGAATGGGTTTGCCAACCACAGCAAACTATATTGTGGTTTCATCGCTTATGGCGCCTGTCATTGTGTCTGTCGGCGCGCAGTCCGGCCTTATTGTACCGCTTATTGCGGTTCATATGTTTGTCTTTTATTTTGGCATCTTGGCCGACGACACACCGCCCGTGGGGCTGGCAGCTTATGCCGCCGCAGCTATTTCGCGCGGAGACCCAATAAAAACCGGCCTGCAGGGGTTTAGCTATGATATTCGAACCGCTCTTTTGCCGTTCATGTTTATATTCAACACGGATTTGTTGCTCATTGATGTTGGCCCTGCCAAAGCCGTTCTAGTGTTTTTTGTATCTTTGGTGGCCATGTTGCTGTTTGCTGCCGCGACCCAAGGCTATTTCATCGCCAAAAGCAGGCGTTGGGAAACAGCGGTGATATTGTTGATTGTCTTTACTCTTTTCAGGCCAGATTTTTGGCTTAACGTGGCCCAGGACGAGTATACTGCATCTACAGGGCTAGCTGCGATAGACGCGGTTGGATCCGTTCCGCTTGGCACACCAGTAAGGTTGGTCATATCGGCCCCTGACTTTGACACCGGCGAGGTTGGCACAAAAACGATTGTTTTGATCCCACAGGAAGACGCGGGCGGTTTAGAGCGCCTCAGTGGCGCGGGTCTTGATGTGTTTGAAGAGGGTGATGTTTTAAGGGTGGATGAACCTTTCCCGGGAACACCATATTTTGAAACTCTAGCAAACGAATATGATTTTTATGCTGATGAGCCCGTACAGATTATATCTGCCGAGGCTCCAAATGATCGCATGCCCAAAGAGATATTCTTTTTGCCGGCCTTTTTACTTTTGGGACTAATCTGTTTGATACAAAGGCGCCGCGCAACACAGCCAGCGTTTTAAATTTAAGAGGCCAAGGTAATTTCAAAATGATCAAGCCGCAGGCATTGGTCCTGCGGCTTTGTGAGAGCCTGTATTTTTTCATACGGCCCTAATAAGCGGATTTTGGTTTACTGACTGCTAGAGTCTGAACCACCATCAAACCAGCCCAATGGATTCAGGTTATAATCTTCTACGACACTACATGCAGAAAGACCCAATACGACAATTGATAATGCGAGATATTTTTTCATTTTTTCGTTCTCCAAGTTAACTTCGTACATCAATGCCAAAATCAGCAAAAAAATCAACCAATAAGACAGAAAGTAAGCAATTATTTTGGAATTTTACCGTCTAACAACAGTGTGGCCGTCGGATGGCACAGACTGTTGTTTTTTGGGCTTAAATGAATTTCAGAGTGTAAACAAACTTAGTAAATCTGATAGTTTGAGATTTTTAGCCAAACAAACTATACTAAAACTTGGTTGTTAAAAGCCTTATAAAGACTTTGAAAAGAAGTGGGGTTTAAGTGGTTAGAGTATCTTTAGCAGCTTTTACAGTTATAATGAGTTGCTGGTCGCAAAACGTTATGTCGAATGAAATGCTACCCTGCAGCATTATGTTGAAATTTGGTCAGGATGCCACTGGCTCCGTGGCCGATTACACCTTATCAGCCCAAGTCAAAAACCCCACGGGCCGATCAGTTTCTGGTGTATCCGTCCTGTTTTATAATTCCAATGACAGTTTACTTGGAAACACGGAACTGAATTGCACAGAGCGCGGAAACACGCTTGAGCCGGGCAGCATCGGACAATGCTCAACGTTATTGCAAACAATTGATGGAAAAATGATGGAGAATTTTGGGACTGAAATGTGGACAGCCATTGTCAATGTGCAGCTGCAAAAACTGAACAGCATTTCCAAGTGCCAACTGCTTGGGTTTCGCTATACCAAACAGGATCGGCTCGAAAGCATCACAAGTGACAGTGATAAATAGTGAAAGCAGAAAAAAGCCTACGTTCCAAGATACCGGGCTACGTTAGTTTGTCACGCTCTAGTCTAATGTCTTCTAATTTTTTTTCGCGCAAATACTCATAATTAATGCCCGCCATCGCTTTAAGGGATGCCAACATCGACTGGCCGTTTTTGGTGGTCGAATCTAACTGCTGTCCCGCAATATCCAATATTACCAAATACGACGATTTTTTTTCAATATATTGGAAAGCTTTTTCAAAGTCTTCTGGGTGATAGCCCAAACTCGAAAGTTTGTTGACAACAAATTTATCGTCCTTCCTCAAACAGTTTAACGCCATATGCAATTGATAGCGTTCCTCACCGCTCGCGGTTTGCTCTTGATATATATTTTCTTCAAGGCATCCATAGTTTTTTAACGCCTCTAACTCCTGGTCACTGTCCTCTTCTGGCTGAACCAATGCAGTCCTAGAATACCCCACCAACATATCACGCCCCTTTAAAAGTCCCTGGCAGAAAATTTTTAATTATTCAGGCATTTAAGCAAATTGTCTCTCTGTAATCAATTTTATTGTTTTGTGACGACGTGAGCTATGATTTTAAAGCTGTTCATGCCTAGTTTTTCTATTTTAGACGAAAAATAATGCCAAAAAATAGAAAGCCGGGCAAAGCGCCCGGCCAGTTTTATGGGGAGAAAAATGAAAGCTAATTTCTATCCAGTAGTACGGCACTTTTTTCTAATTGTTTAAGGATGTACTACAATTGCCAGTACTTTCAAAAAGCGTGTGCAGAGCTTTTATTGGTCACAAACGCCTTTTTTAACCAGCACAAATAGTGTTTTGCTTTACTTTAAGGCTATTCAATGGGTAAGCCTTGCTCAACCCATAGGAGGTGTTGACGTGAACCAATTGTTGTTTGATCTACCAGCTTTACCTGCTGTGCCAATGTCAGACGGTTCTGCACATTACCCGGTTGGACGTATATTTTGTGTGGGACGTAATTATGTCGAGCATGCCATAGAAATGGGCTTGGAAGTAGATCGCGAAGCGCCCTTTTATTTCACAAAAACGCCTTGGGCGGCACAACCAAACGGCAGTGTATTGGCCTATCCCCCAGGAACAGAAAATTTCCATTATGAAATGGAATTGGCACTGGCAATCGGCGCGCCTGTATTTCGCGCCAGCAAAGACCAAGCGCGCAATGCCATTCACTCCTATTGTTGCGCATTGGATATGACACGGCGCGATTTGCAACTTGCCGAGCGCGCCAAACAGCGGCCATGGGATTTGGGAAAAGATGTCGAAGGCTCGGCGGTCTTTGCCCCTCTTACACCTGCCCAAAGCATGGGGGATATTGGGGCCCAGCGGATCCATCTGGCGCTCAACGGCAACCTGAAGCAAGATGCGCACCTAAGTGATATGGTCTGGGCAGTTGACGAAATTGTGTCTCACCTTTCGCACTTTTATCACCTACGCCCCGGGGATTTAATCTTAACGGGAACGCCCGCGGGTGTCGGGCCGGTGGTAGCTGGTGATAAAATCACTGGCGGGATTGAGGGGTTAGATCCAATTTCCTTAACAATTTCCGAGGCCGAGTAACCTGCGAAACATGTATGCTTTAATCAAAAAACTGGCTCAAGTAATGGCCATATTAGGGGGGCTTGTCCTCACCGTTTTGATTTTATTGGTTTGCACCTCTGTGCTTGGCAGGTCAGTTGGCACTTTGCTTCACGGTGCCTTTATGCAGTCAAATTTTACGGATTTTTCCAATTGGGCGCTCGGGGTTGGGATCGGCGCGATTAATGGTGATTTTGAATTGGTTGAGGCAGGTATTGCTTTTGCAATATTTGCGTTTCTTCCTCTTTGCCAACTGACTGGCGGCCATGCGACGGTTGATGTTTTTACATCTAAATTTTCACCGCGCAGCAATCAGGTATTGCAAATGATTTCTGAATGCCTTTTTGCGCTTGTTTTGGGATTGATTGCTTGGCGCCTATTCGCCGGTATGGAGGCAAAACAACGCTACGGTGAGACAACTTTTTTATTGCAGTTTCCAATTTGGTGGGCCTACGCAGCGAGTTTTACTGGCGCAGCAATCGCCGCCTTTATTTCCTTTTATATGGCAATAATCAGGATCCTAGAGGCATTAAGCGGTCAACAGCTGCTCCCTGAAAATGAAAGCGCTGAGCGATGACCACCCTAGAAATTGGATTGGCCTCGTTTCCGGCGCTTTTAATCTTAATTTTTTTACGTGTACCGATTGGTCTGGCAATGTTTTTGGTGGGCTTTGGGGGGTTATACCTTGTAACCGGAAGCCCCAATATGGCGTTGGCCAAAATGAAGACCGAAACCTATAGCACATTTTCAAACTATTCCCTGTCGATTATTCCGATGTTTTTGCTTATGGGGCAGTTCGCCACTCTTGGCGGAATGTCTCAGGCACTTTTCAAAGCCGCGGAAAGCTGGCTGGGTCATCGCAAAGGCGGTGTGGCTATGGCGGCGATAGGGGCATGTGCAGGCTTTGGCGCAATAGCGGGATCATCCTTGGCAACTGCGGCTACTATGGGCCGTGTCGCACTGCCCGAGTTAAAAGCCTATGGCTATGCGGGCGGGTTTTCGACGGCAACCCTTGCCGCAGGGGGAACTTTGGGGATATTAATTCCGCCTTCCATGGTTTTGGTGATCTATGCCATCTTGGCTGAACAAAATATCTCAAAACTGTTTTTGGCTGCCTTTGTGCCCGGTATCATGGCTGCGCTTGGTTATATGGTGGCGGTGTCGATCTATGTGCGCCTTTATCCTGATCGCGCAGGAACCCGCGCGCCAGTGCCCTACAAAGAGCGTTTCCATGCCTTGGCCAAAGTCTGGCCTGTAGTGATGATTTTTTTGCTGGTTATTTTCGGAATTGCTGGGGATTGGAATTGGTCCCAAAACGGCATTCAAGCGCTGTTCACCCCCACCGAAGGGGCGGCCGTAGGGGCGTTTGGCGTTGGCTTAATAGCGTGGCGCAGTGGAGGGCTGACATGGGCCAGTTTGGTTGATAGTTTTCTGGTCACGGGACGGTCCTCAGCAATGATCTTTTTCATCATCCTCGGAGCTGGGTTTTACAATGGCTTTTTAAGCCTGACACAGGTGCCACAGGAAATCGCTGGCTGGGTTGTAAATCAGGGGCTCAGCCCCATGGGTGTTTTACTCTTAATCTTGCTCTTCTATCTGCTTTTAGGCTGTCTGATGGACAGTCTTTCGATGATACTGCTAACAGTTCCGATCTTCTTTCCAGTAGTGATGTCTTTAGATTTCGCCTTGCCGCCGGAACATCTGGCGATCTGGTTTGGAATCTTGGTTTTAATTGTGGTCGAGGTGGGGTTGATTACGCCACCTGTGGGGCTCAACCTTTTTGTGATTAATGCGATGGACCGGCAAACCCCTGCGGTGGAAACCTATAAAGCGGTTGGTTTTTTTGTGGCCACCGATTTGGTCCGAGTGGCCATTTTGATTACTTTTCCAGCGATTACTTTATTCTTGCTACCGCAATAGATAGAGTTTTGGATAAGAAATACTTTTAAACCGTCTGTGATGGGTTAAATTATCCGGTCCACTCTTGTTTCTGGCTTTGCATAGAAGCTTCAGTTAAAGTGCAGACTCTTCATATTCTTTGCTCGTTTTTGCGCCTGTAATATAAGCAACAACATCTTGCGGATCTGTATCCGCTTTGGCCAGGTTAGCACAAATTCGTCCACGCCGAAAAACAACAATACGATCGACAAGGTCAAAGACCTGTCGCATATTGTGACTGACAAGAATTAATGGCTCACCGTTCTCTTTCAATGTCTTAATAATATGTTCGACCTGTTCGGTTTCCTGTACGCCTAACGCTGCTGTTGGCTCGTCCATAATGGTCAGTCGCGATTGAAATGTTGCCGTGCGGGCAATAGCAACGCACTGCCGTTGACCTCCTGACATATTTTGGATGGTATTGCGAATGTTAGGGATTTTCACAGCTGTTTTTTCAAGACCCGCAAGAGTAGCTTTGCGCATTCCTTTATAGTCAAGAATGCGAAAGGGTCCGAGCCAATTTGCAAAAGTCTTTTCACGTCCCAGAAAGAGATTATCTGGCACATCAAGATCATCTGCAAGTGCCAATGTCTGAAACACTGTTTCAATCCCGGCTTCGCGCGCATCCAGCGGACCAGCAAAATTCACTTCATCGCCGTAAAGCCAAACTTTGCCGCGCGTACGCTGCTCTACCCCAGTGATCTGGCGCACGAATGTGGATTTACCCGCGCCATTGTCACCCACAATAGCAACATGCTCACCCTTCTTCATTTCGAAGTCGGCACCTTCAAGAGCATGAACGCCCCCGTAATGCTTGGTTAGGTCCTGTGCTTTAAGAACGATTTCTTCGCTCATATCTATCTCTCCCAACCTTAGGCTTTATTGCGTTGTCGATATTGGTCTAGAACTACCGCTGCGATGATGATGCCGCCCATGGCCATCAACTGATATGATCCGTCTAATTTTACAAAGGTGAAACCGGAACGAATAACACCGAAGACCATTGCACCAAGGACAGTACCTATGATTGACCCCCGGCCCCCGGTTAAACTGATGCCCCCGATAACTGCCATGGCGATGGCAAAGAGCTCGTAAAATTCACCCATGCCTGCTTGTGCTGTTGAGGCTTTAGCACTCAGTACGACGCCAGCAAAAGCCGCCAGCATAGAGGCGATCATGTAGACCAAGACTTTATGTCGTTTGACGTTAATACCCGACATTCGCGCAGCTTCTTCATTTGAGCCAATCGCGTAAGTGTGTTTTCCATAAACCGTATACTTTAGGATAAAGTGGAAAATCACCGCCAGGGATAAGAACCAGAATACGGGCATCATACCCGAACCTATGGATTTGAAACTTTCCGTTGGAAATGAAACTGGATTACCGCCAGACCACCAAAGTGCAATACCTCGACAAATCATAAACATGCCAAGGGTCGCGATAAAGGGTGGTATGCGAAAATACGCTATAAATGTTCCATTGATGGCCCCGATCATGGCCCCGAATATAAGTCCCGCAACCACAGGTACAATCACCGGTAAGTCCATGGCCCAGACGCCAAAGACCGCTTTGGGGTTCGGGTAACCGTTGACCAATTCGGTCTGTGCAAGGCTCATCGCGATCATAGCCGTCGCCGCAACGAGGGGACCAGAACTTAGGTCGATACCGGCAGTGATGATAACTTGCGTTACGCCAAGTGCGATTATCCCGATAATCGCAACCTGCAGAATAATAATTTTTAACCTTGCTTCGTTGAAGATTGAATCAAAGCGGTCCCTTGAGTCAAACAGGAAGCTTTGGTCATTCATGTAAGGCAGAGCCTGCCCTAAAATCTCGAAAATCACGATAATGATGATCAACGCAAGGAGGATGTTCATCTCATTGGGCCAAGACCGCTTGGATTTATCAAACGTTAGTCCGCCTGTGCCTTGGCTCGTATCTTCCATTGATGAGGCCCCTTATTTTACGCTTTTACGAGTGCGGGACGGCGCCGAAAGCGCCGCCCCGCGGATTCAATTTGCGAAAGAACTTAGTTCTTGTCCATGAAGTCGCCCATATTCGCAGGTGTAACCAATACGAACGGGATATAGACTTTCTTGTCTACTTTTTCACCAGCGATCAAGCGAAGTGCTGTATCAATCGATCCAGTACCCTGACCAACAGAATCTTGGAACACTGTTACGTCATAATCACCGACTGCCATTGCGAGCAGAGCGTCTTGCGATGCATCGACGCCGCCGACCTGCACGTCAGCCATATCCATGCCGGCAGCTTTCATTGCCTGGATTGCACCAATTGCCATTTCGTCGTTGTTTGCCAGAACGAAGTCAAACGGCTCGCCAGAAGACATCCAGTTTGTCATCAGGTCTTGTGCTTCATCACGCGACCAGTTTGCAGTCTGCTCGTCAATGATTGTCATGAAGTTACACATGTCCATGCCGATCACGTCGTGAACGTCTTTTGAGCGCTGAACAGCGGCCTGATTGGAAAGCTGACCGTTCATTAAGTAACCAGTTGCACCACCGGCTTTGCCGTCCGCCCGCAGGTTTTTACATATCTCGAATGCGGAAAGTGTGCCGGATTCAATTTCGTTCGATGCAACGAAGGCCTGAGTTGCAGGCAGTTCGTTCACATTGTCAGGCTCGCGGTTAACATATACCAGCGGAGTGTCACCAGCGGCCGCGGAAACAGCTGCACCAGCGGATGTGTCAACGATGTTTACGATGATTGCATCAACGCCTGATGCTACAAAGTTTTTCACCTGGTCGATTTGCTTGGCAAGATCGTCAGTTGCGTCTTCTTGCTGATACGAAAGGCCGTCGATGGTTCCGGCATACTCAACCATGCCGTTGCGCAAAACGGTCAGCCAGTTATCATCGAACCGTGAGAATGTTGCACCGATAGTTTCAGAAAATGCGGTTGTACCCGTAAGAACAACCAAGCTTGTGGCTAGTAAAGTTTTCTTCATGAATTTTCTCCCAGAAAGGTGCCGGCTCACCAAATGTTTCAGCACCGGAGCCCAAAGTTGGGCAAGTGGTTACCCCCTCATCTGATGTAAACATAACAGAGGAGCGGCTTCTAAGGCCGATAGAATCAAGAAAACCACAGTTTTGAATTTTTTGCAACCGGTTGCAAAATTATTTAAAGTACTTAATAGTGGCAGTCTTTCGGATTCAGAATATAACGGGCTTTCAAACTGTCGAAGGGGACCTTGGCTGATGGCCACTACACTGGATGATGTCGCCAAACTTGCAGGGGTATCGCGCTCAGCGGTGTCTCGTACCTTTACCGATGGCGCATCGGTTTCTTTGAAAATGCGCCGCAAGGTGGAAAAGGCGGCAAGCGAGTTGGGCTATAGCCCGAATTTTCTTGCCCGAAGCTTAACCACCCGCAGGACAAAGTTAATCGGCTTGGTGTCCGATAACTTTCACAACCCTCTGTTTTTGGACGTTTTTGATCAATTCACACGAGGGCTTCAGGATAGGGGCCTACGACCTTTACTGGTGAACCTGTCAGCGGAAACTGATGCGGAAAGCTCAGCCCAGATGCTGCGTCAATATTCTGTCGATGGCGTTATTGTGGCGTCTTCAACCCTGCCCCCTGCGTTTTCCAAAACCTTTCGGGATGCCGGGGTACCTGTGGTGAATAGTTTTGGTCGCTATTCAAGTGATCCTGACATGCACATCGTCGGGATTGACGATATAGAATGCGGGCGGATGGCCGCACATGAATTACTCAGCCGCGGCTATACGAACATCGGGTTTCTGGGCGGACCAGAACCGGCCACGTCAACCCAAGACCGATTTACCGGGTTTCAGAACGAGTTGCTAAGACACCCACAAGCAGCGTTGAGCTATAGCTTTGCAGAAGCATATTCTTTTGATGCTGGGCGCAAAGAAATGCAGCGTTTGCTGCGCGGGGCATACCATTCCGAAGCCTATTTCTGCGGCGATGATGTGCTTTCCATCGGTGCATTGAGCGCCATCAAAGAGGCCGGCTTAAACGTGCCAAGCGATATCGGAGTGATTGGCGTGAATGATATGCAAATGTCCGGTTGGCAAAATATAAACCTCACCACCATTCGGCAACCAATAGGACAAATCATCAGTGTATCAATTGAATTGATGGTGTCGATGCTTGAAAATCCCCACCGCTCCCCCGAAGCCCGCGTCTGTCCCTGTACGGTGATCGAACGCGGCACGCTGCGCGCACCGCAAAAAAATTAGCGAAACATCGGCGGGCGGGCGTCAACCCAAGTGCCATCCTGTTTGCCTGAAGCTGCCACAGCAAACACCGCGGCCATCGAGCGCAGGCCCGCTTCGGCGTTTGGATACAATCCTGCAGCAAGATCCATAGGCCGGTTTTCTTTGCGCGCCGAAATTGCTTCTGCCAGATCACTGTAGATATTTGCAAAGGCCAAAGGCATGCCCTCGGCATGGCCTATCGTAACGCGGCTGCTGCGATCCGCTTCTGGCGACAGTCCGCTTTCGCCGCGCTCAATCACCTGAAGGCGCTCGTTCAATGGCATCCAATACAGCTGGTTTGGCTGTTCTTGCGCCCAGCGCAACCCGCCTTTTTCTCCAAAAACCTGAATGCCAAGCCCATGCTGGCGACCAATGGCAATCGAGGATGTCCAAAGCCGGCCAACAGCGCCATCATCCATGCGGAAATTGACCATGGCATCATCTTCCAATTCGCGGCTCGCAAGACAGGAAACCGTATCAGCCGAGAGCCTTGTGACCTCTTGTCCTGTCACAAAACTGGCCATGTGCAGCGCATGTATCCCGCAATCTGCAAATTGCGCTGATACCCCTGCCTGCGCTGGGTCATAGCGCCATCTGACGCGCGGATTATCTGCATCGGCTGCATCCGCATGGTGCCCATGGGCGAATTCGGCTTTGACAAGCCGGATTTCACCCAAATCACCGCGCGCGATCATAGCGCGCATGTGGCGAACCAAGGAATAGCCAGAATAGCCGTAATTTACCGCACAAATCTGCCCCGTTTTTTCGGCGATCTGCACAATCGCCTCGCCTTCTTCTACAGTCA
>CBFHXE010000051.1:0-18414 GCA_965659715.1 uncultured Paracoccaceae bacterium
AAGTTATCGGAACGTTGATTTTTTCATTAATCGCACTTCGGCTAATTTGGCGTTTCTATAATCGCCCTAAATTTGTAGATTCCTTACCAAAGCTGCATAAATGGGGCTCAAAAGTCGTGCATTTTCTCTTGTACGCGCTGTGCTTATGGCTGCCTATACAAGGGTCTTTAATGACATGGGCTGGTGGGTTTGATGTTTACTTGGTGGGTTTGATAAAAGTCCCCGCTCTTGTTGCCGAAAATAAAGAAATGTACCCAACTTTTGTGTCATTCCATTATACAACTGCCATGGCACTGTTAAGCCTTACTTTGATCCACATAGGTGCGGGTTTGTATCACCGTTTCATCACCAAAGACGCGCATGGCGTATGGAAGCGAATGGCAGTTTCGTTTCAAACGTCCAATCTTGATAAATAGAGCCTAAGCAGAGGACTTTGACTCAAAACGGTTCAATTGGGCTTTCAAGGACCTTAAAACATTTCTGTTAAATAGCTGAATGTCATTATATGTCATCGATTTGAAATACACATTATTTGCAGCATGGAAACGGATCTTAACCTCTATACTTTTAACGATAGATAAAGGTGCAAAACCTAAGAGTTAAAAGATCAAATTAATAATCACCAGTTCTTTGCTAGAAATCATTATGTCTTTAGCTGACACTGTGAGTGCCGGACTTATCCAATATAATTTCAAGTCTTTGCACTATGTCCGATGGAGCACGATTGAGGGCAAGAATAACCGTCAGTAATGACATTTGGGGGTGTTCAGATGATCCAATGTTTGCAAAACCTAGACAAGCAATAGATAAAATACTCAGAAGCAAGCGTTCAGCCATGGTTGGGAAGGGCACAAAGTGAAACAGAACTGGTCATATTTCACGACAACCGTTGCACATAAAGATAAAAAGCATTCCTCACATGAGCATTTAAATGAGATGGGATCTAAAGGTTGGGAACTGGTCTCGGTTGTTGCCCATGCCGATGAAGGCATAAGCATCTTTTATTGGAAACAACAAAATCTCAACACTTATGAACCTGCATCTGCTCTTGAAATAGAGCCTGTGCTTGAGCCACAAAGCGACATAAGCGGCTTGGTGCCTGATGAGCCTGAGCCGCAAGAAGATACCACTGACCATGTTGAACCTGCAAAAATTGCCTTTCAGATTGGTGATCACATTCCTGACTTCAAATTGCGCTCGACTGATGGGACATATTTTTCAACATCAAATCTAGAAAAGAAGACCGTATTATACTTTTATCCAGCTGATGGAACAGAATATTGCACCATCCAAGCCAAAGGCTTTTCAGCTGTATATGAAACCATGACTGACATGGGTTTGGATATCATTGGAATATCGCCAGACAATATTGAGGAGCACAATAAATTTAAAGACGACGAAGGCATCCCATTTGATCTGCTATATGACGAGTCTTCAAAAGTTTGCTCAACGTTCGGTTTGTTGCAAAATCCACCACCGAATGAAATGTATCCTATAAGAACGACATTTTTAATAGATACTGATAAGAAAATCTTGGGGCTTTGGAATGATGTGGATGTCTCCACTCACTCAGACGATGTCGTATCTTTTGTGTTAGATGTATTAGAGAAGGCAAATTAGATTATACTTACTTTGCTCGATGAGCAGTGAGAAAGAAATATACTGGTTGTAAAATACAAAAGAAGACGAAATTAGAACATAAGCAGCTAATTGGGATCGTGCTTTACCCATATCAAACTTAGCTTTGAAGAATGCGGGCCAGTGCAAAAAATAACGATCTAATATTTAGCAGCAAGTGTGTGGTTGAGATGGATTAAGTTATGGGAGGCCCCTCCGCATGTGGTGGAACCTATTTATATAAAAAACATGACATCCAGAAAATATAACTAATAATATATAATTGAATATATTTGGTGGCGGCCCCTGAAGGACTCGAACCCTCAACCTGCCGATTAGAAGTCGGCTGCTCTATCCAGTTGAGCTAAGGGGCCGCAAGTAGATGATGCCTGATAAACCGATTACTGGGGGAATTCAAAACCTAAAACTCAAGTTTTCAATTTTGTTTGCCATTAACTGATTAATTGTTGCAAACTTTAAAAAAATCTACACACCAAAGGCGCTCGACAATGCCACACCCCCCGGTTTTTGAACTTGATCCGAACGTTTTTCACAATGATCCCTATCCGATTCTTAAAAGAATGCGCGCTGAAGCGCCAATTGCGTTTGTGCCGGCTTTGAATGCCATTTTAATCACCCGACGTGATGACATTTTTACCCTTGAGAAGCAGATTAATGTATTTTCTTCGGACCAACCTGACGGATTGATGACAAAGCTGATGGGCCAAAATATGATGCGTAAAGATGGCGCTGAGCATTTGGCAGAGCGCAAAGCTATATTTCCAACAGTTTCACCAAAGACTGTTCAAAACGTATGGCGCAAAGCGTTTCAGCGGGCCACGGCTGCTGTTCTTGATGACATTGTACCAAACAGCAAAACCGATTTGGTCGCTGATTTTGCTATGCCGGTTTCAGCAGAAGCGCTCAAAGCAATGACCGGTCTTGTGAATATGAGTTGGCAAGAAATGGACCGGGTCAGTCAAGGCATGATCGATGGGTGCGCCAATTATTCAGCAGACGCGCAAGTGGAAACCCGATGTAACGAGTGCACCGCATCGATAGATCGCCACATTGACCAAAGAATGGCTTCTGGATTTCTTGAAGAGGATCTTTCGTTACTTGCTGTGCAACTTCGTGCCGGTTTAAGCCTTGAGCAAACCAGAGCAAACATCAAACTTGCGATTTCAGGAGGCCAAAATGAACCCCGCGATGCAATTGCAGGTCTTGTTTGGGCGCTATTGAAGCACCCAAACCATCTTGCTGATCTTCTCAGCGGAGCGCTTAGTCACCTACAGGTCTTTGAGGAATACTGCCGCTGGATTTCACCTATTGGGATGTCACCACGCAGAGTGGCAAAAGCGTATAGCTATAAAGATATACAGTTCTACCCTGAACAAAGGGTGTTTTTCATGTTTGGGTCCGGCAATCGCGACGAAGAGGCCTTTGAACACCCTGACGTGTTTGACCCTTATCAAGACAATTCAAAAGCCATTACATTTGGCGCTGGTCCTCATTTTTGTGCTGGGGCCTGGGCCAGCAAATGCCTGATTGCCGAAGTTGCGATACCAATGCTTCTTAGACGTTTTCCCAGCTTAAAAATCGCCAGCCCAGTTGAATTTTCTGGCTGGGCATTTCGAGGGCCAACCTCTGTTCCAGTGGTGTGGCAAAAATAGATGTTTAGATTTTTTCCAGTTTCGCTTTTACTTCGCCAGAAGATTGTTTAGAGCTTTTCTATGATGTGGACCATTCCAAATATACTGACTGTACTGCGGTTGTTGGCAGCGCCAGGTGTGGCCGTGATGTTTTTGTATTTTACCAGACCATATGCTGATTGGTTCGCACTTTTATTGTTTGTTGCGGCGGCCGTTACAGACTGGTTTGATGGATTTCTAGCGCGGGCTTGGAAGCAAGAAACAAAATTGGGCACCATGCTGGATCCAATTGCTGATAAAGCCATGGTTGTCATCGCTTTGATGATTATTGTCGGTTACTCAAGCATGTCACCATGGTTGGTTTTGCCAGCAACAGTGATTTTGTTTCGGGAAGTGTTCATATCCGGACTACGGGAATTTCTGGGGGATACGGCCGGAACTCTTAAAGTCACAGTTTTGGCGAAATGGAAAACCACGGCCCAGATGGTCGCCATTTCTTTTCTGTTTTCACAAGGCGTTTTTGAGCACTATCTTATCATGTCATCTATCGGCATGGATCAAGACGCTATTGCCTCTGTTCTAGATGGCAGCGTTGGTGACGATATGGGGCTGCGTTGGAAATTTCATGCTATGATATGGTCCGGACATATTGGTCTTGGCCTGCTATGGATTGCTGCAGCTTTGACATTGGTTACCGGGTATGACTATTTTGCGAAGTCTTTGCCTTTTTTGAAAGATGACAAGTCATGAAGGTGCTCTACTTTGCTTGGCTCAGGGAACGTATTGGACTGCCTGCCGAAGACATTGAAACATCGGCAAAAACAGTAGAAGACCTTGTTCAAGAGCTCATCAGCCGCGCGCCACGGTATGAAGCCGCTTTTTGTGATCTTAGTGTTGTTCGCTGTGCAATTGATCAAAACCTTGTCTCGTTTGACACCCCGCTGGGTGATGCAAGAGAGGTTGCATTTTTTCCACCCATGACGGGCGGCTGATCATGTATGTGAAAATACAGGAAGCTGCTTTTGATGTTGGCGCCCAGATCAACGCATTTTCTCAACGTCATTCCAAGATGGGCGCGATTGCGACCTTTACGGGCATCGTACGCGATAATGATGATGAGACCCTAAAAGCAATGGAGATTGAGCATTATCCAGGCATGGCCGAAAAAGCCATTTCAGAAATTGTGCAGACCGCGGTCAAACGATGGTCACTGGGCGATGCTTTGGTCATTCATCGCTATGGCACACTTGCACCTGGCGAGATCATCATGATGGTTGCAACCGCCGCTATCCACCGATCAGACGCATTTCAGGCTGCTGAGTTTTTGATGGATTATTTAAAGTCGCGCGCGCCATTTTGGAAAAAGGAAATCACCAAAGAGGCGGTGACTTGGGTACCAAGCAGGCAAAATGATGAAGATGCCCTAGACAGATGGTGAGCTAGGTTTTGTCTTGGTCTTTGTTGAGCTGTGACTGCAAATCTTCATTTTCCAGCCGCGCATTGTGCAAACCATCCATAGCGGCCTTTAATTCAGCTTCGATTTGCGCCATCTGATTGGTAAGATCGGCTTCGCGCTGCTGCATATATGAAACCGCGCTATCCCGTGCTTCTTCTGCATCATTGAGCTCTTGCGCCATGCGCTCAAATTCACTGATGTCCGATTTGGCGACCCGGGTAAAGCGATGTAAAAGCCAATGCGCAAACCAGCCCACAGCAAACGTCACAAACAAAACTATGGCAGTTGCGATGATAAATTCAATTCTGTTCATCTAAGGCCTCTTTGGGTTGTGATTGTGGCTCGGTTGGATCATCTGACTGAAGATTGGTCTGGTCATGAATTAGGTTAAACTCTATGCGCCGGTTGGTTTCGCGTCCATCTTCTGTATCATTCGGCGCAATAGGCTGACTTTCACCATAGCCTTTTGCAACAAAACTTGATGTCAAAATTCTTCGCCGTTGAAGCTCAACCAGAACCGCCTGAGCACGCGATTGGCTAAGTTTCTGGTTCATCTCTTCGCGTCCCTGACTGTCAGTGTGCCCTGCAATTTCAAGAGGTACCTCACCGCATGTTTTAAAGACGCCTGCCAAGTCATCTAAAAGTTCATGTCCTTCAAGATCAACCCTGTCTGATCCAGGTTCAAAATTAATTTTCCGCTTTGACAACAACCCATTAATTTGTGCAAGGCATTCCTGTGCTGATGGTACATACACTTCAATTTTGCGCGGCGGCGAATAGTCAACTTTTACCCTAAAGTCATAACCTTGAGGCAATTTTTTAATCAGCTGATTGGTAATGTCAGCCTTTGCCGTTTCGTGTTCGGTACGTCCCCTAACTTCAACCTCATCCAGAGTAATGGTCACAATGCCTTGTTTTAATTGCGACAAAGCCTCAACGCCTGCCAGCACATAAATCGACCAATCCGTTGGTAAACTGTCATCTAAAATTAATGCACTATAGACCGCATCCTGACCAAACCGGGCCTTCGCCAAACTCTGAAAAATCTCTTCGTTCAAAGCGGTCTTAATTGGTCCGCGAAACTGCGCTAAACCTTCTGGGCTAAGCGTGGCAATAAATTCAGCTTGACCCTGTCCAGACGCTATTTTCGGTTTGGGCAGAATTCCCTGAACGTTGTAAACATCTGGCAGAACAGTTTTTAGATCGCCAACAGCTTGATCAAATTCTTGCTGCGAGGTGGCCGCGTCGGCCACCAGTTTAATTTCTGTGTCGGTAATGGTTAAGCTGCCAGCTGCCAAGCTGTCCAAGGCCACTAGTGAGCTTTGGATAGCCTTCGGCCAGTGTAAATCTGGCATACCCAATCCTATTTGGCAGCTTTGCTTACCCTCAAATGCATAAGCCATTATGCTTTTCAATATCTGACCTTGAACCTCGGGGTCCAACGCAGAGCATGCCTCAAGGCGAAAGCCCTCTTCGAGCTTGATAGCGCGGAAAACAAACGGCGAAATAACTGGTCGCGGCACTGATATGTCCAACAAAAGCATAACCCCTTTGGGCGTTGAGCGCCCTAAAGAGGTCTGTAGTTTGCGCTTCTCTTCTAATGAGTTCGCTATGGTCTTCACTGTTACAGACCCTGCAGAAATAGTAATTTTCGCTATTTCCGTTTCTTTGACCACCTCAAGCGCTAGGCGAAGAGCTGGCTCCCAATTGACCGGAGACGTATAGGCAGTTGTAGTTATCAGATCGTTAACTTGCTGATCCAAGTCAGCTGCTTTGGCCAATTTTTTCAAGAATCCAGCACGGTCGCTGCTTGTCGGCATCAAACCAATAACCGACACCGTCGAGATGTTCTTTAAAATTTCTACGGAAAAATTGGGGGTATACTCATCAGAGCCGTCCAACAAATCTGTTTGATCAATTAGGCGGGCTGCGTCAACAACACTGCCTGCAACACTGATTGCTTGAAATCTTTCAGCTTCGTCTATCGCGTCTCCGATGATAAAAACTTGTAGACCATCAGCTTCTGCATGAGCCCAGGTCAAGCCTGCCTCTTTAAATCTTTGATCAATAGCGTTCTTAGACGCTTCTTCAATAAATCGCACTGAAAAGCCTGCTGCCAGAACACATAGACATGCTGCGGTAATAAAGCAAACTAGCGAGTAAATCACCCAAGACAGTCGCATACTCATTCCATCGGTAAGAATTCTCTTGGCTTTGATAAGGCCACCACCTTCATTTTTCAATCACACGATCAACGCAACTGCGAAAAATGCGAGTGGCAATAATCCTGCATCTCGATTTGATCTAAATATCCTGAGCAAAACTGTTTCATCCTTTATGTCTAAGCGGCGCAATTGCCAGAAGAGGTGGCTCATGAACGCAAAAACTCCCAAGGTACAAAACACCCGTGGTCCTGATTCTAGGGCAACAAAAATTGCGGAAACCATTAAAATACCACTGGCGACCGTAAACCATCGTAGCCAGATCAAGCTATCATCACCAAACAGCCGCGCTGTCGACTTTATGCCAATTAACGCATCATCTTCTGTATCTTGATGAGCATAGATCGTATCATAAAACAGTGTCCAAGCTATGCCGGCGGAATACAAAAGAAAGGCCGGCAAACCTAGACCGCCACTATGCGCTGCATAGCCAAGCAAAGCGCCCCAATTAAACGCAATTCCTAAGAATGCCTGAGGCCACCAAGTAAATCTTTTTGCAAATGGATAGATTACAACTGGCAACAGAGCGATCAAACCAAGAAAAATCGCCGCCTTTTGAAAAGACAATAGAATTAGCGCCGCTAAAGCAACTTGAATTAGCATCCAAATCAACGCCCGCTTCACACGCACCTGACCAGATGGAATAGGTCGGGATTTTGTGCGCGCCACTTGCCCGTCTAGGTTTCGATCCGTGATATCGTTCCATGTGCAGCCCGCCCCGCGCATCAGCAAAGCGCCAATTGCACAACCAAAAAATACCCATAAATCAGACAACCGCGGATCGTTTTTTTCAAGAATTGCCAATAATAATCCCCACCAACAGGGAATTAATAATAGCCAGGTGCCAATCGGTCGGTCCATTCGGGACAATCTTAGATAGCCTCGCGCCCAAGCCGGGGCTTTTGTATCAACCCAATTTCCTTTAACCGCATCAAAAACTTGAGCACTGGCCTCTGGCTTTGTGTCTCGCTCGGACATATGTTGGCTTTCATGACAACTAAAATCAGGCTCTTTGTAGATCAACCGCTTGGCACAGCGCAATCTGTTGAATTGACGCGCGAGCATGCGCATTATTTATTTTCAGTTATGCGACTATCCGTAGGGGCATCCGTGTCGCTTTTTAATGGCAGGGACGGCCAATGGCAGGCAGAAATAATCGAAGCGGGCAAACGCAAAGGTCTATTGCTTTGTCAAAAATGCACCAAAGCCGTGCAGATGCCGCCAGACCTTTGGTTTATGTTTGCCCCGATTAAAAAATCACGCACCGACTTCATTGTAGAAAAAGCAGCCGAAATGGGCGCAGCGCGCATCTTACCTATACAGACGGAATTCACCAATTCTGAACGTATCCGCCGCGATCGCCTGCAAGCCCATGCCATTGAAGCTGCAGAACAATGCGGTGGGACCTATGTGCCCAAAGTTGAAGAGATGCGCTCTTTAGAAAGCCTTCTCTCAGAGTGGCCGTCAGACAGACATCTGCTGTTTTGTGATGAAGAAAAAGTAGGTCAAGCCAACTCTCTTGCGGGTTTTGCAAATGGGCCGTGGGCAATATTAATTGGACCTGAAGGTGGGTTTTCCCAAACCGAGCGGCAAAAGCTAAAGAATCTGACAAACACCCACAGCATCGCTTTGGGTCCTCGCATTTTACGCGCGGATACGGCAGCCGTTGCTGCATTAACCTTGTGGCAGACACACCTTGGTGATTGGTCATGATTAGACCCGAAGCAAAACGAAAGCTTTGGCGATGGCGCGAAGTTTTGTTCGGGGCCTCTATTTCTGCTCTTGGCTATCTTTGGGTGGTTTCCTATTTTGGACTTTTACGATGGTTGGGCATTGTTCTTACTTTTGTTGGCGTTGCTCTTTTATTCATTGGGTTTCAACGCGGCCGTTTTCGCAGTGATAAAGACGGTCCCGGCGTACTAAAGGTGGTCGAAGGGCAAATCGCATATTTTGGCCCATCAGAGGGTGGTATTGCCGCAATTCCGGACATTAACCACATTTCTTTGGTGACACGTAACGGCGAGCGCTGTTGGCAATTAGGGCAAATGGCATTGGCCACAATCTATATCCCTGTCACTGCCAAAGGCACAGACGACCTGTTTGATGCTTTTGCAACATTACCCGGCCTAAAGATCGAAAGCATGGTACAAAAATTGACCCAAGACACTTCTAAAACTATTTTGATTTGGGAACGCAGAGATATTTCTAGTTCAAAAAATTATTTGCATTGACAGCACCCGTATCCACCCCCACATCTAACAGCCAGAGCAGAATGGAGTGCCCTTAATGTCTATCCCCCAATCCGGTGAAGGGTTCATTGAGAAACCTGAACAAATGGTTGAATATCTGGCATCGGGTTGTAAGCCTAAATCGGATTGGCGCATTGGAACCGAGCATGAAAAATTCGGGTACTGTAAAGATACGCTTAAACCTATACCCTATTCTGGCGAGCGCTCGATCCTCACAGTATTAGAAGGCTTGCGAGATGAATATGGTTGGGCTCCGATTTTAGAGGCTGGTAATCTCATCGGTTTGAGCAAAAACGGCGCCAATGTTTCGCTAGAACCGGGAGGTCAGTTAGAATTATCTGGCGCTCCACTCGAAACCATCCATGAAACCTGTGACGAGGTGAACACCCATTTGCGTGAAGTTAGATCAGTGGCTGATCGGGTGGGTGTTGGCTTTATCGGAATGGGTGCAGCGCCAACATGGCATCATGAAGACATGCCTGTGATGCCTAAAGGCCGCTATAAACTCATGACTGATTATATGGACCAGGTTGGCAGCATGGGAAAATCCATGATGTATCGCACCTGTACGGTTCAGGTAAATCTCGATTTTGCCTCTGAGGCCGATATGGTTCAAAAAATGCGGGTGGCATTGGCTTTGCAGCCGGTCGCAACAGCACTTTTTGCCAACTCGCCCTTTTTTGAAGGTAAACTAAACGGTCATCAAAGCTGGCGTAGCCGTATCTGGCGCGATTTAGATGCAGATAGAACCGGTATGTTGCCCTTTGTGTTTGAAGACGGTTTTGGCTTTGAAGCCTGGGTCGATTACGCGCTTGATGTGCCAATGTATTTTGTTTACCGCGACGGGAAGTACCTTAATGCCTTAGGCCAATCCTTTCGGGATTTTTTAAAAGGGCAGCTGCCTGCCCTTCCCGGCCAAATTCCTACTTTGGGAGACTGGGCAGACCACTTAACAACAATTTTTCCCGAAGCGCGCGTGAAACAATTCATTGAAATGCGCGGAGCGGACGGCGGCCCATGGCGCAGGCTATGCGCCCTTCCGGCATTTTGGGTCGGATTGTGCTATGATCAAACCGCATTGGATGCTGCCTGGGATTTGGTTAAAGGTTGGGATGCCGAAACAAGAGAGAAGTTGCGCGTAGCGGCATCACAAAAGGGTTTGAATGCGTCTGTTGATGGCATCGAATTGTCAGCGTTGTCCAAAGAAGTGGTGGCGCTTGCGCATCGGGGATTAGAATTGCGGGCGCGCAAAGGTGCCAACGGATTACTTGCAAACGAAACCCATTTTTTGAATGCACTGCATGACACTTTAGCCTCTGGAAAGTCACCAGCAGATGAATTGATAGATCTTTACAACGCTGAGTGGCAACAAGATGTCTCACCTATTTTCAACGCAATGAGTTACTAAAAGCAAAGTTGCAAACATTCAATTTTAACTATTAACGTATTGGTTAAGATATCCGCCGTATTCTCATCATTGGGTGAAATAGGTGGTGAAATGCAAAGCTCTGACGATTCTGTCGCTCCGATTATTATTAAGCGAAAAACAATTATAAATAGCAGCGCCTCTGTTGAAACAGTTGAAACTGGCCAATACGAATTCTTCATTGAAACCTTTAAAGGCGATGCAAGCCTAGGCGAAATAGAGATGTCAGCCTATCAACAGATCAAAGAGGTGCAGCTTGAGGAGGGTGAATATAGCATCATTTTTTCTGGTGGGCTGTCCGTGGACCCAGAAACGATTTCTGCCGTAAGGGACTAAAACTCACGCTTGCTTCAGCGCGCACCCTACCCTATGGCAAATAGTTGTGAAAAGGGTATGAACAGATTGCCAACCGAACAGCTGAAAAATGAACTGATACACCTTGGGATATTAAAGGCCCCTGCGGAATGGATTGAATTGGACGGGGGGCGATCCAATCGTGTTTGGCATTTAAGAACGAATAATGATTTGGATTTATGTGTAAAGCTCTATCCCAAAGACCCTTGGGAAAACCCTCTATTTGCAAATGATCCTTTGGGTGAACACGCATGCCTAAAGGCCTTGGCGCCGCATGGACTCAGTCCGACACCTGTTGCATTTATTGAAACATCTGTTGGCCCTTGCCTAATCTATGAGCATATTTCGGGAACCATCCTTGAAGACCAAGTTACCCTGATCGCTCAATGCTTGGCGCAATTGCATCAATTGCCAGCTCCAAAGGGTTTGCGCGAAGCCTCGGTTGGCTCTGAGCAGATTGGCGCAGATGGGCTTTATATACTTGGCAAGTGTAAAACCCCCACCAAAAAGCTGCTTCAAAACCTTATGCCTGATACCTATGTTAAGCCAGTTGAGCAGCGGCAAATGATCCATGCCGATCCCGTGCCTGCAAACATTATCGTGAGCGAAGGCAAGGCAAAGTTAATTGATTGGCAGTGCCCTGCCTTTGGCGATCCAGCCGAAGACCTATGCCATTTTCTATCGCCGGCAATGCAATGGCTTTATCGTCAATCTATTTTGCCCGATGTCGAAGTTTCGTCTTTTATAAGCAGTTATGCACAATACTCTAAAGCGTTTGATCAATCCCGGTTTTTAGATTTGCGCGCTTGGTATTCGTGGCGGATCGCTGCTTATTGTCTGTGGCAGTTTGAATATGGAAATTCAGCCTATCAAAGGCCGTTAGAGCTTGAAATTTCTGCCCTAGAAAAAGCGCATTCCAAGATAGCTTAGCAACGCTCCGCCAATCAGTGACATGACGATCCACATTGGCAAAAGCCCAACGGGTTTTTTCCGTTCTGGTTCATAAACCTCAGATTGCCTTACCAAAGCTCTTTCGACCAATTGTGGCAATCGAGGTCCGAAGCGCGACAAAACCCGCGCAGTTTTAGCCAAATCATGTAAAACGGCCTTTGGGCCAATACTTTGGCGGATATAATCTTCAACAACAGGCCGAGCAACCTGCCAGATATTTATGTGTGGATTTAGCGACCGTGCGACGCCCTCAACAACCACCATAGTGCGCTGAAGCAGGATCAATTCAGTACGGGTTTCCATGCCAAATCGTTCGGTAACCTCAAAAAGGTAGCTCAGTAACCGGCCCATTGAAATCCGCGTTGCATCCATGCCAAAAATCGGTTCACCAACGGCGCGTAACGCGCGCGCAAATTCGTCAACATCGCGATCGGCTGGAACATAGCCAGCTTCAAAATGGACCTCGGCAACCCGCTTATAGTCCCTGCGAATGAAGCCAAATAGGATTTCTGCATAAACCCGTCTGGTATACTCATCGATATGACCCATGATACCAAAGTCATAGGCAACGATATCACCGCTTGCAGAAACCTTTAAATTGCCTTGATGCATATCGGCGTGAAAATAACCATCACGCAATGCATGTTTTAAAAACAATTGTAGGACACGCTCTCCTAGCTCGGCGCAGTCGTGACCCGCAGCTTCTAGCGCGTCATTGTCTCCAAGTGGTGTTCCACCAACCCAATCGAGGGTCATCACCCGTCGGCTCGATAGTGGCCATTGAATGGAGGGCAACTGAAAACCACTGTCATTCTTTGTGTTCGCTGCAAATTCTGAAGCTGCTGAACTTTCCAATCTAAGGTCAAGCTCACCTTGTACAACACCGTCAAAATGGGTGATCACTTCGATTGGACGCAACCGCCGAGACGATGGCGATAACATTTCGATTAATCGGGCTGCAAAATAAAATGCATCGATATCTTTTTGAAAGGCCTTTTCTATATTCGGCCGCAAAACTTTTACCGCAACCAATTTATCGGTCTCGCGAATGCGCGCCTTGTGGACCTGCGCGATCGAGGCGGCCGCAACCGGTTCACTAAAATCGGAAAATACGGTGTCGGGATCGCTCCCGGTTTCTTCCAAAAAGCTGGCTTTTGCCTCATCGGTGGAAAAAGGTGGCAGCTTATCTTGCAGAACACGCAATTGCAGCGCCAACTCGTCGCCAACCACATCTGGCCGAGTTGATAAAATCTGACCAAACTTAATATAGGCCGGCCCCAATGATGTAAGCGCACGCGTGGCCGGCGGCATTGTCGGGTCGCCCTTTAGCCCCAGCCACTTAAATGGCCAACCCAAAATACGTGCGGCGAGCCGCAGCGACTGCGGGGCTTCAACCGCATCCAGAACAACCTGCATCGCGCCCGTTCGTTCAAACGTCGCACCCGTGCGGATCAATCGCCATATGTTATGAGGTCCCCGCACCTAAATTTTCCACCCCGAATGTAAGCAAGCAACCCCAGCTGTTAAATTACGATATTTGGCATTTTCAAATCCCGCAGATCGCACCATGTTCAAGAACTTATCCTGATCCGGAAATTTTCGAATGGACTCGACCAGATATTGATAGCTGTCGCGGTCATTTGCAATCAACTGACCCATCAAGGGAATAAGATTAAATGAATAACGATCATAGGCCCATTGCATCGCCGGGTTGGGGATTAGCGAAAACTCTAGAACCATCAGGCGGCCACCAGGCCTAAGAACACGAAACGCTTCGTTCAACGCGTCCTGTGGGCGGGTCACATTGCGAATGCCAAAACTGATTGTATAGACATCAAAGCTATTATCGGGAAACGGCAGAGCCATTGCATCGCCAACCGACCAATCCAGTTGATCAGCCATCTGACTGGCCTCGGCACGTTTACGGCCCTCAACAAGCATTTTTTCGGTCAAATCCAAAACTGTTGCATGGCCTTGTCCCGCTCGCTTTAAAAACCGATAGGCAATATCGCCGGTCCCGCCCGCAACGTCCAATAGCTTTTGCCCTGAGCGTGGGGCCAGCCAATCCATCATTGCGTCTTTCCAAACCCGGTGGATACCGCCAGACATCACGTCATTCATGATATCATAGCGCGAGGCAACACTGCCGAAAACGCCTTGGACACGGCCTGCTTTTTCCGACTCGGACACCGTCTCAAATCCAAAATGGGTTGTTTTCTCTGACTGGTTAGCCATATGTGGGCGCTCTCGTTTTTCAACACACACTTACAGTATGAGCAGGCGTGAATACAATGCGGCAGTTGCGCCTGTTTTTTATCATTTTTATTGCTGGCAAGCCCGCAAGACTTGGAAGCACGAGCCGCGTTCAAATTTTACTACAGAGTTCTGGAAAGCACTGGCCCGAAGCTATATAGACAAAAGAGCCAAAAACCGGGAAGATCAAAAATGCCTGAATTGCCCGAAGTCGAAACCGTTCTGCGCGGCCTTGCGCCAGTTTTAGAGGGCAGAACCATTGTAAAGGCAAAGGTGAACCGACCGGATCTAAGATGGCCATTTCCTGAAAATATGGCCGGACGTATCAGCGGACAGAAGATTTCCAAATTGTGGCGCCGTTCAAAATATATACTGGCAGATTTATCCAGCGGTGAAAGCTTGCTGGTCCATTTGGGCATGTCTGGAAGAATACTCATATCGGGTGATCCTTTGGGGAAGTTTGTGCATGACCATCCAACGGCTCAAAAGCATGACCATGTGGTTTTTGATATTGAAAATGGGGCGCGGGTAACATTCAACGATCCGCGCCGGTTTGGGGCCATGGATTTACTGAGCACTGATAGCGCTGAGCACCATCCCCTACTGCGCGATATTGGACCGGAACCTTTGAGCAATGCGTTCAACGAAACCTACCTTATCGAGCGCGTCAAAGGAAAAAATTCAGCGATTAAATCCGTTCTTTTGGATCAAAAAGTTGTGGCCGGGCTTGGCAATATTTATGTTTGCGAAGCCCTTTACAGGGCGGAAATTTCACCTGAGCGCAAAGCTGGAAAAACGTCAAAAAAGCGGCTTGCAGCCTTGGTTCCAATCATACGCCAAGTTTTGGACGAGGCAATAAAAGCGGGTGGCTCATCATTGCGAGATTTTCGTCAAGCCGATGGTGAGCTTGGTTATTTTCAGCATACCTTCAATGTCTACGGACGCGAAGGATTGCCTTGCCCGACTGATGGCTGTGACCAGGTTGTGCAACGCATCGTGCAATCTGGAAGATCGAGTTTTTATTGTAAAAACTGCCAAAAGTAGAGACACGCATATTTCTGGACATGGTTTTTCTTTATGTGCTAAGGGGTAAATTCTGATCGAAACAACCGAAAGTCTGTTTCATGGCCTATGAGACGATAATCGTCGACGTCGAAGATCACGTTGCGCTGATCACGTTAAATCGCCCCACTGCCCTAAACGCATTGAATGACCAATTGCTTGGTGAGTTATGCGATGCTTTGGCAGATGCACAAAAAAATGAAAAGGTGCGCTGCATCGTGTTAACCGGTTCCGAAAAGGCGTTTGCCGCCGGTGCAGACATTAAAATGATGAGCGAAAAAAGCTTTGTTGATGCATTTGCTGGCAATCTTTTCACTGAGGCCTCTGATCGGATTACAGCGGTGCGCAAACCTATTGTTGCGGCTGTATCTGGTTATGCGCTGGGCGGCGGCTGTGAACTTGCAATGATGTGTGATTTTATCATTTGCTCTGACACCGCCAAATTCGGCCAGCCTGAAATTAACCTTGGGGTTTCGCCGGGGCTCGGTGGAACACAGCGTCTGACAAAGTTCATTGGCAAATCAAAAGCCATGGACATGAATTTGACCGGCCGGTTTATGGAAGCAGAAGAAGCGGAAAGATGCGGCCTAGTTAGCCGTGTAGTGCCCGTTAAAAACCTCATGAGCGAAGCAATGGGCGCAGCGACTAAAATCGCCGAAAAGTCGATGATCACAGCCATGGCCGTGAAAGAAATGGTGAACCGCTCTTATGAAACCACTTTGCAGGAAGGTCTATTGTTCGAGCGCCGTGTGTTTCATTCATTATTCGCGACAGAGGACCAAAAAGAAGGCATGGCTGCCTTTATGGAAAAGCGAGAGGCAAAATTTCGCGATAAATAAACAAAAGCATAAAAATTTTCGCCTTGATTTTCTTAAAGCGCTGTTGACTCACGCTTAAGTCAGGCATAAAGACGCGACTTCAGATGATAGAACCCAAAAAGCGGGAAATAAAGAATGGCTAATACGCCCCAATCCAAAAAGCGCGCCCGCCAAAACGAGCGCCGCAATGAGATAAATAAAGCGCGCCGCTCGCGGATTCGCACTTTTTTGCGCCGTGTAGAAGAGGCAATCGAATCTGGTGATAAAGATGCGGCAAGTTCCGCACTGGTTTCGGCCCAGCCTGAACTGATGCGTGGCGTGACAAAAGGTATCTACCATAAGAACACTGCAGCGAGAAAAATGTCGCGTTTATCGGCGCGGGTAAAATCCATCGCTTAGATAGCAGTCTTTTATGGATTGAAGTGCGTCGCAACTGCGGCGCATTTTGTGTTTTCTTGAGTGTTGAATTTTCAAAAGAGATTCTTTTCCTATTTTATCCGAGTCAAGCTCGAAGTTCTGTTGCCCGCTCTACCAGAGTATTGTTATCTTGATTCTTGCGAGTCACTGCGCCTTGGGGGACAGTACATTGCCTTGTGATTTTTGATTGTTCAGGCTGTAAAGGCCAACGGTCATTTCTTTGGTTCTGCTGTTTTTACTTTGTTTGGTCCGATCCCGACAAATGTGGGTTGTTGTATTTATGGGCTTTAAGTGCGTCGCGAACAGCATGCCGTATAAGTAACGGTGTTATTTGGTGAACTGTGGTGTATTGATCCAGTGTGTTATGGGATCAGTACAGGGGATATGGATGGCTGGGATAAACGGATTATGACTGACGACGACTGGGGTGCTTTACAAAAGACACTTTCAAACACAATTGGCCAAAATAACTATGCAAACTGGATTGCACCTTTAGAATTTTCCTGTGTTGAAGGAAACATAGCAGTCTTTAATGTGCCTACAAATTTTCTTGGAAACTACGTGTCCCAGAATTTTGGTGATATGTTACTGTATCAAATTTCGGCGTCGAATGCAGACATTCAGCGTATTCGGTTTCAAGTTCCAGAAAACAAACCTAAGAACGCTATGCAATCAGAGCCTAGTCAAAAATTTGGCTCTCAGAACCTTAAATCTGACAGGAACCCTCAAAAAGACGAAGAGCTTCCCGGTGCTCCTTTAGATCAGAGATTCAAGTTTGAAACCTTTGTGGTTGGAAAACCAAACGAGCTTGCACATGCTGCAGCAAAGCGCGTCGGCGAAGGCGCTTCGGTCACATTTAATCCGTTATTTCTTTATGGCGGTGTTGGTTTGGGCAAAACCCACCTGATGCATGCAATTGCGTGGGAATTGCAATCCCGCCGCCCTGAATTGAACGTTCTTTATCTATCTGCCGAACAATTCATGTACCGATTTGTACAGGCCCTGCGCGACCGCAAAATGATGGACTTTAAACAGTTGTTTCGATCGGTTGATGTTTTGATGGTAGATGATGTTCAGTTCATCGCCGGCAAAGACAGCACGCAAGAAGAGTTTTTCCACACCTTTAATGCTTTGGTTGATCAGAACAAGCAAATCATCATCTCGGCAGACCGTGCTCCGGGCGAAATAAAAGACCTAGAAGAGCGGATCAAAAGCCGGATGCAGTGTGGTTTGGTGGTTGACCTACATCCAACTGATTACGAACTACGTCTAGGGATCCTTCAGTCCAAAGTAGAGGCCCATAAGCCGCAATATCCCGAACTTGAGATTGAGCTGAATGTTCTTGAATTTCTTGCGCTGCGCATTTCAACCAATGTGCGCGTACTAGAGGGCGCTTTGACACGGCTGTTTGCTTTTGCTTCCCTTGTCGGACGACCGATCAATCTTGAGCTGGCTCAGGATTGTCTTGCGGATGTCTTGCGCGCTTCTGAGCGCAAAATCACGGTGGAAGAAATTCAACGCAAAGTATCCGAGCACTATAACATTCGTCTGTCTGACATGATTGGCCCCAAGCGGGTGCGGACTTATGCCCGCCCAAGACAGGTCGCGATGTATTTGGCAAAACAGCTGACCAGCCGTAGCCTGCCTGAAATTGGACGCCGCTTTGGCGGCCGCGACCACACGACCGTAATGCACGGTGTAAAGCGTATCGAAGACCTAAAAGTACAAGACGGCCAAGTGGCTGAGGACTTAGAGATGCTACGGCGGGCGCTTGAGGCTTAATTATTCATTAATTTAGACTTTTTTATCAGTTTCAGAAGGCTTGCCTTTGACAGTGGGTTTGTTTGCATGGCAAATAAGAAAACACTTGAGCCTGACGACGAATAGGTTAACTTTCGCCTCCCGGCAAAGATTGGAGCAAAGGCAATGAAACTGAG
>CBFHXE010000052.1:0-17878 GCA_965659715.1 uncultured Paracoccaceae bacterium
TGGGTCGAAGCGGCCAAGGTGATCGCCGCGCCAAACCTGTTGCAAATGATCCACCATCTCAGCGGGCTGCGCCCGATTGAGCCGGCCCAGCCGGGCGAAATGACCCCTTTGCATTCAGGCCCCGATCTGCGCGAGGTCAAAGGCCAAGAGCGGGCCAAGCGCGCGCTTGAAATTGCGGCGGCAGGACGCCACCATCTGATGATGGTCGGCCCGCCCGCGTCCGGAAAATCAATGCTGGCGGCGCGGTTGCCCGGGATTTTGCCGCCCCTGTCGCCAGTGGAAGCGTTGGAAACCTCGATGGTCTATTCGCTGGCTGGCCTGACCCAAGATGGCGGGATCAGCCGCCAAAGACCGTTTCGCGAACCGCATCATACTGCCTCAACCGCTGCCATTGTGGGCGGCGGGCGCAGTGCAAAGCCGGGGGAAATTTCGCTTGCGCACAACGGCATTCTGTTCATGGATGAATTTCCCGAGTTTCCCAGCAACCTTTTGGAAACCCTGCGCCAGCCAATTGAAACCGGCAGCGTGATGATTGCGCGGGCCAATGCCCATGTAAAATATCCCTGCCGCTTTATGCTGATCGCTGCGGCCAATCCTTGCAAATGTGGCCATCTCAGCGATCCGAACCGCGCTTGTGGGCGCGCCCCGATTTGCGGGGCAGATTATCTTGGGCGGATTTCCGGACCGCTCATGGACCGATTTGATGTGCGGCTTGATGTCCCGCCGGTGTCGTTTCACGATCTTGATCTGCCCGCCAACGGGGACAGCTCGGCAGATATTGCGCGCCGCGTGCATGCGGCGCGGGAGCGTCAAACCGAGCGGTACAAAACCCACAAGATGATCCGAACAAACGCTGATGCCGGCGGCGAGGTTTTGGACGCGGCGCTCAAACTTGCGCCGGATGCCCAGCAGCTTTTGCGCACCGTTGCTGAGCGGTTTCAACTGTCTGCGCGCGGCTATCATCGGGTGCGCCGCGTGGCGCGTACAATTGCCGATCTGGCGGCCAGCGATCAGGTGTGCAAGCCGCATCTGGCCGAAGCTGTCAGCTATCGGCTTGGACCCGCAGACGGGCCACAATCCAATCAGCGATCTGCGCCAAACTGGCATCAGCCTCGGGCAGAAGGCCCTGACATAGGGGCCAGACATGCGGCAAATCTTTCGCGACGTCACAGCTGACATCGATGCCGCATTGGCGCAATTTTTCAGCCATTCGCAGGGTATCATCTAGCAAAATCTCACTATCCCCAACGGCCAAGTACACCGGCGGCGCGCCGGTATAATCGCCAAACAGCGGCGAGGCGCGCGGATCTGTTGCATCATTTTCCCCAAGATACATGGCAACCAACTCACTGGCGCGCTCGGCAGGTAGCAGCACTTCTTTTTCCACATTAAAAGCCCAGCTTTCCCCGGAAAAAGTCAGATCGGTTAAAGGGGAAAGGCAAAACACTCCGGCTGGCAAAGGCTGACTGTCAGCGATCAGCACATGCAACAGTGCAAGGGCCAGCCCACCGCCGGCACTGTCGCCGCCAAGGATGATCTGATCAGCGCTATAGCCCTGCTCAAAAAGGTCTTGATAGGCCGCCAGAGCATCATCTAATCCGGCTGGAAACGGATGTTCGGGCGCCAGCCGATAGCGTGGCAAACAAGCCATGCTTCCACTCAGTTGAGCAAGCTTGGCCAGCATTGCGCGGTGCGTATCGGGCGAGCCAAATATAAATGCACCGCCGTGCAGATAAAGAATGACTGAATTGACTTTAGGGTTTTCTGGGGCGATCCAAAGCGCTTCTCTTTGGCCGGATGGCGCGGCAAAACTGCGCTCCTTAAATGTCAAACCGCGCGGCGGCCGAAACCAAAACCGCGCCATCTTTTCAAACCTTTCGCGCAAATCCAGCGGATCAGCTCGGCGCAAATAGGGTTTTTCAGACCACCGCAGCGCAAAGTTTAAAATCCGCCGCCGCAGGGACATCTTAGGCCCTCTTGCTTTCGATCGCCTGCCAGATTTTTTCCGCAACATTGATACCGTCAAAGCGCTCAAGCTCTTGTATCCCTGTGGGCGATGTGACGTTGATCTCGGTCAGATACTCACCGATCACATCAATGCCGACAAAAATCTGTCCCTTTTCACGCAGCAGCGGGCCGATGGCGCGGCAAATTTCATGATCGCGCGCGCTTAGCTCAATCTTTTCCGGCCGCCCGCCCACATGCATGTTCGAGCGGGTTTCCCCGGCCGCTGGCACGCGGTTGATCGCCCCGACCGGTTCGCCGTCGACCAGGATGACCCGTTTATCGCCCTTACTCACCGCTGGCAGAAATTTTTGCGCAATCAACGGCTCACGCGAAAACCCGGTAAACAGTTCATGCAGCGATGCCAGATTGCGGTCATTTTGATCCAGCCGGAACACACCGGCGCCGCCATTGCCATAAAGCGGTTTGACGATGATGTCGCCGTGCTTTCGCTTGAACGCTTTGATGGTATCCAAATCACGGGCGATTGTGGTTGGCGGGGTCAGCTGTGGAAATTCCAGCACCAACAGTTTTTCGGGGTAATTGCGCACCCAAAACGGGTCATTGACCACCAGCGTTTTGGGATGCACCCGATCCAGCAAATGCGTAGTGGTGATATAATGCATATCAAAGGGCGGATCCTGACGCAGCCAGATCACATCGAACTCAGCCAAATCCACCTCTTGCTCATCACCTAAAAGCGCGTGATCGCCGACGACCCTTTGCACTTTTAGTGGCCATCCGCGTGCGGTCAGCCGGCCTTCTTGATAGGCCAGTTGGTCCGGGGTGTAGTAAAACAGCTCATGTCCGCGCGCCTGCGCCTCTTCGGCAAGTCGGAATGTGCTGTCCGCTGCGATGTCTATCGGCCCGATTGGATCCATCTGAAATGCGATTTTCAAAACATACCTCTTTACGTTGACTTGCCTTTAAATGGCCAACCGCCGCCGCAATAGCAATAGGCGAGCGGCGACAATTTTCAATCACTGTAAAGCGCATTTTCCAAGATTTCCACACCGGCCTCGGCATTCACCAGCGCCAGATCAAAGCGCATCTCACAAAGCTGGCCTTGGGCAAATGCTTCACAAAACTCTTCGGCGGTTTGAAACATCATTTGAATTTGCCCGCGGCTTAACCGGCTGGCAGCTGAGGCATGATCCCGCCCACGCTTAACCTCTACAAAAACCCATACTCCAGAGTGAAACAAGATCAAATCAATCTCGCCCCCCGTGCCGCGCCAACGGGTGTGTTTGAGTTGATAGCCGCAGTTTTGATAGTGCGCCGCAACCTGTTGCTCGGCCGCAAGACCGTCAAGATAGGCGTGTTTACCGGTCTTTTTCCTTATCAAATTCCAGCGCCATCTGATAAATTTTACGTTTTGGCAGCCCATAAGCCTGGGCCACAGTTTCGGAGGCATCGCGCACGCTCATGCTTTGCAGCGCGCCGCGCAAAGCCGACACTATGTCATCTTGGTTAACAGAGCCTGAAGCCGCGCGGTCGATCAGCACCACAACTTCGCCTTTGACCGTTAAAGAGCGGGTTCGCTCCACAAGTTCGGCAAGTGTACCGCGCTGCACCTCTTCGAATTTTTTGGTCAGCTCGCGGCAATATGCTGCGCTGCGCGCAGCTCCAAGCACGTCGGCTGCATCGCTGAGCATCGCCGCCAGCCGCTTGGGCGATTCGTAAAAAACCAATGTGGCCGGCACATCTGCCAGCGCTTGCAACTGGCTGCGCCGCGCGGTTTTGGCATTTGGCAAAAACCCGGCAAACAAAAACCGATCTGTTGGCAAGCCTGCCAAAGTCAGAGCCGCCAAGGCCGCAGAGGGCCCCGGCGCCGTGGTCACAAGATGCCCATCATGTGCGGCCGCACGAGAAAGATCAAATCCGGGATCTGCGATCAGGGGCGTTCCGGCCTCTGACGCATAGGCCACTGATTTTTCTAGGCGCAAGTGCTCAAGCAGCTTCGGGCGCATGGCTTTGCCATTATGGTCATGGTAGGGCAGCAAAGGCCTATCCCCCAAAGCAATCCCGTGAATATCCATCAGCCTTCGCATGCTACGCGTATCTTCGGCCGCAATCACATCAGCATTTGCCAGAATATCCAGGGCGCGGAGTGTTATATCGCGAGCCGTGCCGATAGGAGTCGCAACAAAGTACAAACCGGGCGCTAAATTGACAGTCTTGTGATTCACCTCTAAACCCGCTTTTTTTGAGCTTTATTATCGCGTTTTGAAAATGGCTGTGATACAGCCATCCGTGACGGAGTTGACACCTATGTTTGACATTATTTTATATATCTGCAAGCGCTTGCGCGCCTTTGGCATAATTTCTTTTAGTTTTTTCCTCGTTGCATGCGGCCTTGAAACCAACAGATTGACCGATGGTCAGGGCGAATATATGGCCGATCCCGTGCAAGTGGCTTTGTTGATCCCAAGCAGCGCCGAGGCCACCGCACCAATCGCAGCCAGTTTGGAAAATGCCGCACGGCTTGCTGTCGCCGATCTTGGCAAAGTGAAAATTGATCTTCGGGTCTATGATACCGCTGGAAATACCGATATTGCGGCGCGTCAGGCACAAAGAGCCGTCAAAGAAGGGGCCAAAATTATAATTGGTCCACTTTATGGCGGGGCTGCGAATGCCGCAGGCTTGGCTGTTGCCAACAAAAACGTGAATATCCTTAGCTTTTCAAACAATAGTGCGATTGCGGGCGGCAATGTTTTTGTCCTTGGCAAGACTTTTGACAATACCGCCAAGCGCATCGTTGAATTTGCCGCGGCGCAGGGCAAAATGCGGGCGATTATCGTGCACCCAAATAATGTCGAAGGCAGTTTTGGCAGATTGGCGATCGAGCGAGCGGCAATGGATACGCCGCTTGAAATTGTGGCGACCCAAAGCTTTGAATTTTCCCAAGACGGCGTGGTGAATGCTGTGCCGTTGATTCGTGCAGCTGTTGAAATCGAAGAAGCGGATTTAATCTTTTTAACCTCAACCACAGCCGGCGCGCTTGGGCTTTTGGTGCAAATGCTGCCCGAAGCCGGTGTGCAGCCAGACACGGTGCAATTTGCAGGTCTAGCACGCTGGGATGTACCGGCCCAAAACTTGGCTTTGCCCGGGGTTCAGGGGGGCTGGTTTGCCCTGCCCGACTATCGAAAAGCCGAACGGTTTTCTGCCCGTTACAAAGAAGCCTATGGTACACAGCCGCATCAACTTGCTGGGCTAGCCTATGATGGTATTGCTGCCGTCGGAGCACTGTTGATGGCAGGGCAAAGTGGTAACTTCAACCGCTCGGCCTTAACGCAAACGGCCGGTTTTGAGGGGGTTGATGGTATTTTCCGGCTCAACAGCGAGGGCACAAACGAACGCGGCCTAGCCATTGCTAAAGTCATTAATAAACGTGTTGTAATCCTTGACCCAGCCCCAAGCGCCTTTGACCTCCCTGGTTTCTGATCACTATCGCATCGAAGTTGCACAGCAGAGCGTGCAACTTATTTGTGATCCAGTTCAGATTTTTGACCTAAATGCTGCGGCCGAGACCCTTGCTGAGGCAGTCGAAACCGCCAAAAGCTCAAAAGGCCTGCGCGCGCGCATTGTAGAAGACCTCGGCGCGCGGCAAAAGGCCGGTATGATAGCAATCGCCAACGCATTTGAGGAAACGCCAGCTGCTGCGCATCAACTGACCCGGTCTTACACATATCTGACCGATTGCCTGGTTCAAACAGTATGGAAAATTGCCGCCCAATGGCTGCATCCATTGCCCAATCCAACGGAGGGAGAGCGGTTATCTGTGATTGCCGTTGGCGGCTACGGCCGTGGGGAAATGGCGCCCTTTTCAGATGTGGATTTGCTTTTTCTAACACCATATAAACTAACACCTTGGGCCGAAAGCGTGATTGAAAGCATGCTTTATATGCTTTGGGATTTAAAGCTAAAGGTTGGCCACTCTTCACGGACGGTCAAAGACTGTTTGCGTCTAGGAAAAGACGATTACACGATCCGAACGGCAATGCTGGAAAACCGCCGGGTATGCGGTGATGCTGCGTTGAGTGATGAGCTGAACACGCGGCTATGGTCCGATCTTTTTTCTGGCAGCGAACGCGAATTTATCGAGGCCAAACTGCAAGAGCGCAGCGCGCGACATATCAAACAGGGCGGCCAGCGCTATGTGGTCGAACCCAATGTCAAAGAGGGCAAAGGCGGGCTTCGTGATTTGCAATCGCTCTATTGGATTGCGAAATATGTTCACCGCGCGGACTCAGCCGCAGATTTGGTCGATCTGGGCGTCTTTCGCCCCGAAGAATACCAGAAATTTAAACGGGCCGAGGGCTTTTTATGGGCGGTTCGAAGCCATCTTCATCTCATCGCAGGCCGTGCGGCTGACCAGCTGAGCTTTGATCTACAAGTTGAGGTGGCCGGGCGTATGGGCTACCGCGACCGCGCTGGCCGCCGCGGCGTTGAAATTTTCATGCAAGAATATTTTCGCCACGCCACAGGCGTCGGCGAGCTCACGCGGATTTTTCTTACCGCGCTAGAGGCCAGTCATGCCAAAGCAGCGCCGCTGCTTGAGCGCATATTTCGCCGGCGTCCAACAGTGCGGGCAGATTATCAGGTTGTGCACAACCGGCTTTCGATCAAAACGCCAGATGCATTTTTACAAAGTCCGCTTAATCTTTTACGCCTGTTTCAAGAAGCTTTGCGCACAGGCCTGCTGATCCACCCGGATGCGATGCGGCTGGTATCGGCAAATCTTCACCTGATCGACGATAAGATGCGCAAGGATAGCGAAGCGCGGCAAATATTTGTGGATTTATTGCTGCGCCATGGCAATCCAGAGCGTGCGCTTCGGCGGATGAACGAACTGGGCGTTCTGGCGGCTTTTATTCCCGAGTTTGAACCCATCGTCGCAATGATGCAGTTCAATATGTATCATAGCTACACGGTGGATGAGCATACGATCCAATGCATCCGGAACTTGGCCCAGATCGAGCGCGAAGAATTGGTCGAAGAGCTGCCGGTGGCAAGCTCAATCCTGAAGCAAGGGATCAACCGCAAAGTAATTTATATTGCCCTTTTGCTGCATGATATTGGCAAAGGTCGAAACGAAGACCATTCAGTTCTCGGGGCAAAAATTACCCGTAAAGTGGCGCCTCGGTTGGGGCTTAGCAAATCTGACGTGGACACGGCCGAATGGCTGGTGCGCTATCACCTTTTGATGTCCGACATGGCGCAAAAGCGCGATATCGCCGATCCGCGCACAGTGCGCGACTTTGCCAAAGCGGTGCAAACAGTCAAACGTCTGGATTTGCTAACGGTTTTGACCGTATGTGACATCCGCGGCGTTGGCCCCGATACGTGGAACAACTGGAAAGCCGCGCTGATCCGGGCGCTTTACCGGCAAACCCGCCGCGCTTTGGAAACCGGTCAAGAAGCACTTAACCCCGAAAACCGCGGCACAGAGGCCAAACAGAACTTACGCGCTGCGCTGCCGAGTTGGAGCGCCAAAGACCTCAAAACCGAAACCGGCCGGCATTATCCACCGTATTGGCAGGGTCTGCATGTAACCGCCCATGCGGTGTTTGCCCAACTGCTGAAAAAAATCGGCGAGGATGAAATCCGCATTGATCTTCACCCCGATACCGACCGTGATGCCACTAGGGTGTGTTTTGCTCTGGTCGATCATCCCGGCATTTTTTCCCGTTTGGCCGGGGCCTTGGCGCTTCTGGGCGCCAATGTGGTAGATGCCCGCAGTTACACTTCAAAAGACGGCTACGCCACCGCTGCGTTCTGGATACAAGACGCCGAAGGGCACCCCTATGATGCTGCCCGATTGCCGCGCTTGCAGCAGATCATTGAAAAAACGCTCAAAGGCGAAGTTGTCGCGCGCGATGCGATCAAGGACAAAGATAAGATTAAAAAACGCGAGCGCGCCTTTAGAGTGCCCACCTCGATCACCTTTGATAACGAGGGTTCGGAAATTTATACCATCATCGAGGTCGACACCCGTGATCGGCCGGGGCTTTTGTTTGATCTGACGCGGACATTGGCGAACGCACATGTCTATATCAATTCAGCGGTGATCGCGACCTACGGTGAACAGGTGGTTGACAGCTTTTATGTCAAAGACATGTTTGGCCTAAAGTTCCACAGCACCGGTAAACAGCAATCGCTGGAGCGTAAGTTGCGCGAAGCGATAGAAAGCGGCGCCCAGAGGGCTGCGCGATGACGGCAAAGCGGTCAAACCCGGTCAAACTGGCAGGCAGCATTATGACTGTAGGCGGCTGGACATTGCTCAGCCGCGTTCTGGGGATGGGCCGCGAAGTTTTGCTCTATGCGCTGATTGGCGCCGGACCGCTGCTGGATGCCTTTATTGTGGCCTTCCGGCTGCCTAATATGTTTCGCCGCTTTACCGCCGAGGGCGCGTTTAACGCCGCCTTTGTGCCGCTGTTTTCCAAACGGCTCGAAGCGGATGATGATCCGCTTGGATTTGCCAGTCAGGCCATGGGCGGTCTTGGATTTGTGCTGCTGCTGCTGTCCGCGCTTGCGATGATCTTTATGCCGGCCCTTGTGTGGGTGACCGCGGGCGGGTTTATCGGCGATGACCGCTTTGATCTGGCCGTGGGTTATGGGCGGGTGATGTTTCCCTATATCCTGCTGATCTCGCTGGCGGCGCTTTTGTCTGGTGCGCTCAATGCTCAAGGGCGCTTTGCCATGGCCGCCGCCGCGCCGGTGTTTTTAAACATTTTAATAATCGCAGCGCTGCTCATGGCCTGGACTTTAGGCGGTTCGGCCATTTTATTTCTGATCTGGTCGGTCCCGATAGCAGGCGCCATCCAGCTCGGGCTTTTGTGGTGGGCGGCATGGCGTGCAGGGCTAAAAATCACCCTTGGCCGCCCAAGGCTTAGCCCCGAAATGCGGCATTTGGTAAAGGTGGCGATCCCGGCAGCGCTTGCGGGCGGGGTGATGCAGATCAACCTGTTGGTCGGCCAGCTGGTCTCTAGCCAATATGCCGATGCTGTCAGCTGGCTTTATGGCGCCGACCGGCTTTATCAGCTGCCGCTCGGAGTGGTTGGCATTGCGGTTGGCATTGTGTTACTGCCAGAGTTATCACGGCGGCTGCAGGCAAATGATGACATCGGCGCGCGCACGGCCTTTTCGCGTGCAGGCGAAATTACTCTGGCGCTGTCCCTGCCGGCTGCCGTTGCGTTGTGCGTCATTCCGCTGCCGCTTGTCTCTGCCCTGTTCGAGCATGGGGCCACCGGCCGATCCGCCGCCGAGGCAATGGCACTGGCGACCGCGATCTACGGCCTTGGCCTACCGGCTTTTGTTCTGCAAAAGCTGTTGCAGCCAGTTTATTTTGCCCGTGAAGATACCAAGACACCGTTTCGCTACGCGGTGGTGTCGATGATTGTTAACGCCGCCCTTGCAGTGGGCCTAATGCCGGCTGTGGGATGGGTGGCACCGGCAATAGCCACCACCGTTTCGGCGTGGCTATTGGTGGCGCTCTTGATGCTGGGCACCCGCCGCTTCGGCGCAGTTGCACAGTTTGATCACCGCTTCAAAGCGCGGCTGCCGCGTATCACCATCGCAGCGCTGGCCATGGGCGCTGTGCTCTGGGCGGCGGCCAGTGCGCTTGATCCTTGGGTCAGCTCAACGCTTCAGCGGATCGGTTTTGCCGCCTTTCTGGTGGTGGCCGGAGTTATAGCCTATGGGATTTGTGGCCGTATAACAGGCGCATTTTCCAGCGCTGAGCTGCGCGGAGCCCTGCGCCGCAAGGGTTAGCGCCGCAAAAACTCTAGCACCCGCCTAAAGCCGCCGGGGATCAAAAAGAACGACAGCGAAAATCCGGTGAGGAACCCCACGAGTTCCGCCACCCAGTGGTAATTGTCACCCAAGACGATGCCAAACACCAGTTGGATTGCGAGCAACATGGCAATCAGTGAAAACGCTTGTGATGGCCGCCCGTTCTGGGCCTTGAGCGTCACCCACATTAAAAACGTATAGGCCCCGATAAGACCGTAAATCCCCGGATAGGCGCCAAAAAGCCAGCCGCCTTCGGGCAGCACAAGGCAAAATGCCAATGCTCCGAAAGCGGCGGACAGCCCAAAAACAAGCAGCACGGATACAGCCGAAAAAACCGAGCCAACCATTTTTCCCATCGCCAAAAAAAGCGCGCAGGCCACCGCCGCATGCAGCGTGCTGGTATGAATAAACGAATAGCTGACAAAGCGCGCCAAATGCTCAAGCGGGTAACTTTGGTTTTCTACCATCCATCCCACCAGCATGGTATTGATCCCATAGCTTTCGATCGCTTGGGATCGCAGGACACTGCCGGTTTGGCCGCCAAACAGTCCAAACCCGCCCATCATAAAGCCCAATTCCACCGCCGCGATTATTAAAAACAGGGCCGTAACGATGGGCGGCATTGGATTAATGGCGGGGGGCGGTTGATTTTCGGACATTCGGCCTGACCTTTGCTTGACGGGACACATTGCTATGGGTAAGCGAGTTGAACAGAAACTTCCAGATGGAGAATGACTATGTCGGAGGCGGTCCAAACGCATTCGCTCGATAAATTTACCAAACGTGTTTTTTCCGGGGTGCAACCCTCGGGTGGATTGACGCTGGGCAATTATCTTGGCGCGATCAAACGCTTTGTGCAGATGCAAGAGGAAGATTTCGAAACCATTTACTGCATGGTGGATTTACACGCGATCACCACAAAAAAAGACCCAGATGAACTACGCTATAACACCCGTGAAGGCGTGGCGTTTTTTATTGCGGCCGGCCTTGATCCAGCCAAATCCATCCTGTTTCACCAATCTGCCGTGCCAGAGCATGCGCAGCTGGCCTGGGTGTTTAATTGCGTGGCCCGCATGGGTTGGATGAAGCGCATGACCCAGTTCAAGGACAAAGCCGGCAAAAATGCAGAAAATGCCTCGCTTGGGCTGTTTGGTTATCCGGCCCTGATGGCGGCTGATATTCTTGCCTATCATGCCACCCATGTGCCGGTGGGCGATGATCAGAAACAGCATCTTGAGCTGACCCGAGATATTGCGATCAAGTTCAACCACGATTTCGGTGTTGATTTTTTCCCGGTGATCGAGCCGGTGATTGGCGGGCCTGCAGCGCGGGTGATGAGCCTGCGCGACGGGTCAAAAAAGATGTCAAAATCCGACCCATCGGACCTGAGCCGGATCAATATGGGCGATGATGCCGACACCATTGCGCAAAAGTTCCGCAAAGCCAAAACCGACCCCGATGCGCTGCCCTCCGAAGAGGCCGGGCTAAACGGACGGCCCGAGGCGCGCAATCTGGTGGCGATATACGCTGCGCTTGGCGATCAAAGCGTGGCGCAGGTGCTGGGCGATGTGGGCGGCAAACAGTTTTCCGAGTTCAAGCCAATGCTGGTGGAACGGGCTGTAGAAACGCTATCGCCCATATCTGCGAAAATGACCCGCTTGATGCAGGATCCAGCCGAAATTGACCGTATTTTAGCCCAGGGTGCCCAAGGGGCGCGCGCTATTGCGAGCCCGATCATTAAGCAGACCTATGATATCATGGGGTTGCTGAACGCCGGATCGTAAAAGCATCGCCTTAGCACCGCGCTGCAATCCAAGGCTTGCGCCCGGGGCTGCAATTTTGCACTCTGCTGAAAATGCGGCCAATTGTGGCCGCAACGAACGCAGGAATAGATAACGTAGGATAGCCCATGGCCACCGGAACCAATATCCGCACATATTTTGAAGGGCGCTGGCATAACGGCGATGTCGCGATCATGAAAGCGGCCGATCACGGCGCTTGGCTTGGCTCGGGCGTGTTTGACGGTGCGCGTTCGGTGGCGGGACTGGCGCCTGATGTGCTGGCCCATTGCGAGCGGGTCAATAATTCGGCGCGCGCGCTGATGCTGACCCCGACCGTGCAAGCGGCCGACATGGTTGAAATTATCCGCGAGGGATTGCGCGCCTATGCCGCCGATGCAGCGGTTTATATCCGGCCGATGTATTGGGGCATTGACGGCGATGCCTCTGCAATCGTTCCACAAGTCGACCTGACCGGGTTCGCGATATGTCTTGAAGAAATTCCACTGGCAGATGCGGCCGCAAGTGTCACCCTAACCCGTACCCAGTTTCGCCGACCAGTTTTGGAAAGCGCAGTGGTCAATGCTAAGGCAGGGTGCCTTTATCCAAATAATGCGCGGATGCTGATCGAGGCGCGGAGCAAGGGCTTTGGCAATGCCTTGGTTGCGGATGCCATGGGCAATGTGGCCGAAACTGCCACATCTAATGTGTTCATGGCCAAAGACGACGAAGTGTTTACACCTATTGCCAATGGCACATTTCTGGCCGGCATCACCCGTGCCCGGCATATGACAAATTTAAGGCACGACGGCACAAAAGTGCATGAGTGCGTGCTTAGCTTTGAAGATTTTGAGGCCGCTGACGAAGTGTTTCTGTCCGGAAATATGCACAAAATCACACCGGTAACCGCCTTTGACGATCGACAATATCAAATCGGCCCGATTACCCGCCGTGCGCGCGAAATGTATTGGGACTGGGCCAGCGCAGAAGGCAAGCTTTAGAATTTCAACTCAAATGCCCCGTTGCGCTGCCGTGCAACTTGGCGCATTATTTAATTTAGGGAGGCGTCATTTATGCGGAAATTTTTGGTCGTTCTGGACAGCAGTCAAGAGTGCCTCAATGCAATGCGCTTTGCAGCCCTGCGCGCGGCGCATACAGGCGGCGGTGTCGAAGTGTTGGCGGTGATTGAGCCCGAAGAATTCAATCATTGGATTGGTGTTGGCGATATAATGCGCGAAGAAGCGCGTGAGCGTATCAATGCCCACTTTGAAGTGTTTGCAAAATGGATGCGTGATCGTCAGGGTGTTGACCCCGAACTGGTAATACGAGAAGGCGAACCGGTGCCCGAAATCCTGGCGCAGGTCAAAGATGACCCAGAAATAGGTGTGTTGGTGCTGGGCGCTGGTACAGATAGCAAAGGCCCCGGGCCTTTGGTCACTCAGCTGACAAAAAACTCTGGCTCGCTGCCCATACCTTTTACAATTGTACCCGGCAACCTATCCAAAGAGCGGCTTGAGGCGATTACCTGAACGGTGTTTATCTTCTGGAATAATGAGCAAGCTCTTTGGTAATACTTGGGATTTTCTGCAGCTCTCTAAGTCCTCAACTTGAATTAGAATCATTCTAAGATATTGACAGCGTATCAAACCAGCGCCATATAGAGAAGCGAACCGGAGGCCTTACATATGTTTATTCAAACCGAATCCACGCCGAATCCCGCAACACTTAAATTCCTGCCCGGGCAGGCTGTGATCCAAGATGGCACAGCGGATTTTCCCTCTGCTGACACCGCCTCAAAATCGCCACTGGCAGAGCGTTTGTTCGCAGTAAACGGCGTATCGGGGGTGTTTTTCGGACGTGATTTCATCACCATAACAAAAGACGACGGCTCTGACTGGGATCACATAAAACCAGCTCTGTTGGGCGTCATCATGGAGCATTTTCAGTCTGGCCAGCCTGTTATGCGCGAGACATCGCAGGCCTCTGCCCATGCTGAGCATACCGGCGAAGATGGCGAGATTGTCGATCAAATCAAAGAGCTATTGGACAGCCGTGTGCGCCCCGCTGTGGCGCAGGATGGCGGCGACATTACATTTTACGGGTTTGAGCGTGGGGTTGTTTACCTGCAAATGCAGGGCGCCTGTGCTGGCTGCCCATCCTCGACCATGACCCTAAAAATGGGCATCGAAAACCTGCTGCGCCATTATATCCCAGAGGTCACCGAGGTGCGCCCCGTTGCGGTCTGATCGCTGCGTATTAGCTTTTGATACATCGGCCGCGCATTGTGCGGCCGCTTTGCTTTTTGGTGACGGCTTAAAGGCCGTTAAAGCCGTAGAAATGAAAAAAGGACAAGCCGAGCATCTAGTCCCCTTGATCCAAGAGGTGATAGGACAGGCCAGCAAAACTTTGGCAGATATCGACCTAATCGGGGTCGGCATCGGTCCGGGAAATTTTACCGGCATCCGCATATCCGTAAGCCTTGCACGCAGCTTGAGCCTGTCACTTGCGCGCCCTGCCCTTGGTGTTGACAGTTTTGCGGCCAGTTATTTTGGCCATTCCGGCGCCGCGCGGGTGATCGTGCCCGGCCCACAGGACAAAGTTTACCTCAAAGAATATCCTTCCAATGGCGATCTGCCGGCACTGGTGGAAACATCAACGCTAGAGCGTTCGGGCGCGCCAATCATCGAGCGTGTTGATCCAACCGCTCTTGTGAGCCATATCGCCGAGATCGCCAGCACAGCAGACGCCCAAAATAATACTCCGCCTGCACCGCTTTATATCAAACCGCCCGATGCGGCCCCCGCACGCGACAGCGCGCCTGTGCTTTTGACATGACACCAGATGAGATGGCAGCCTTGCACCAGCGCGCCTCTGCGGGCAACCGCGCATGGAGCGCAGACGAATATACACAGCTCAGCGCGGCCAATCACGCCCTTTTGCTGACCGCCGATCATGGCTTTGTGCTCGGACAGCTGATCGGCGATGAGGCCGAGATTTTCATGATCATTGTTGATCCTGCCCATCAGCGGCGCGGATTGGGGCTGGCCTATCTTGCCCAGTTTGAAGCGCGCGCGCGTAGCGACGGTGGAGCCAGATGTTTTTTAGAAGTTGCGGCCTCAAATCTTGCTGCACAAGCGCTTTACAATAAAGCCGGTTACAAACAAGTGGGCAAGCGCAAAAACTATTACAAATCGCCTCAAACCCCACCAGAAGACGCAGTTCTGCTGCGAAAAATCATGCCCCTTTAGCCAACTGGCCGGTCTTTTTCAGGGCCATTACATAGAAGCGGCTTAGACGTAAATTTACAGGGACAAACTTGCTTTCCAAAGCAGCGACGTGCCCATTTGCACGGCAAGAACATAAATCCCGATGTCAGGCGATCACCGATGCAAAAATTTATGCTGGACAATAGTAAAGTCAGTCCCCAGTATGGTGATCTGTTAAGTGTCAATTTGACATATTTTCAAAAATTAAACAGAGACGTGATCCGTGTCACGCACTACTGCATAGGGAGACTAATATGCAAACCTTTAACAAGCTTTCGCTGAAAGCCGTGTTAGCAACAGCCTTTACTATTGCCTCGGTTAACGGCGCAATGGCCTTTACTGCCTGTCAGGTCACCGATGTTGGTGGGATTGATGATGGCAGCTTTAACGAAACCGCCTGGAAAGGTGTTGAAGATGCGATGAGCGAATACGGTATTGATGGCCGTTATGTCGAATCGCAATCTGGCTCAGACTATGAACCAAACCTGAACTCGATGAGAGACAACAACTGCGATGTTATTTTTGCTGTTGGCTTTTTGATGGGTGATGCAACCAAAGCGGCGGCCGAAGCCAACCCCGGCCAGAACTATTCGATTTTGGATTATCTTTATGATCCAACTATTCCGAATGTCATCGGTCAGGTCTATGCCACCAACGAAGGCGGCTTCATGGCAGGGTATCTGGCAGCAGGTATGTCAAATACTGGCGTGGTGGGAACCTTCGGCGGTATGAACATTCCGCCAGTGACCGCATTTATGGATGGCTTTGCCCATGGCGTTGCACATTATAATACAGCAAAAGGCGCAAACGTTCAGGTTTTGGGCTGGAACCCAGCCAGCAAAGAAGGCCTCTTTACAGGAAACTTTGAAAGCCTTGATGATGGCCGTGCCTTTGCACAAAACCTTTATGACGAAGGCGCTGACATTGTGATGCCGGTCGCAGGACCTGTTGGATTTGGCTCGGCTGCTTTGGCCAATGAGTTGGGCCCCGATGCTCTTAAGATCATTGGTGTTGATGCCGATATGACTGTCACCGATCCAGAGCGGGCACATGTGTATCTTACCTCTGTGGTCAAGCGTATGGACAACACAGTGAAAGCTGTGATCAAGCAGGCCATAGACGGCGACTTTGCCGGCGGTGTCATGGTGGGTAATGTAGCCAACGGCGGTGTTGCTTTGGCGCCTTACCACAGCTTTGACAGTGCGATCGCAGCTGATCTGAAAGCTGAAGTTGACGCGATAAGAACAGGCATTATTGACGGCTCTGTCAACGTTGGCGGCTAAACACGCTTAGGTATCCGGGGCCTTTATAAAGGCCCCGGAACACCCTTACAGAATACTCTTTCTCAACCTTTTATTTTTGGTATCGCCGATGGAAATAGAACTGCGCGGCATCAGCAAACATTTCGGCTCAGTCCGAGCCAATCACAATATCAATTTGAATATAAAGCCGGGCCAAGTGCTTGGTTTGCTTGGTGAAAATGGCGCTGGGAAATCCACCTTAATGAATATTTTATCCGGCCTTTATGCGCCGGATGGCGGGCAAATTCTAGTCGATGGGACCGAAGTAAAATTCACCGGCCCGGGCGAAAGCATTGCGCAGGGCATTGGCATGGTGCATCAGCATTTTATGTTGGTGCCGGTGTTCAGTGTCGCCGAGAATGTGATCTTGGGAAATGAAACCGTCGGCTTTGGCGATTACCTCAATCTAAACGAAGCCCGCCGGCGGGTTAAAGACATAAGCGAAACCTATGGGCTGCACGTGCCGGCAGATGTGCTGATCGAAGATTTGCCCGTGGGCCTTCAACAGCGGGTCGAAATCCTTAAAGTGCTGTTTCGCTCTGCGAATGTATTGATTTTGGACGAGCCGACAGCGGTGTTGACCCCCCAAGAAGTGGAGGCCTTTTTTGGTATTGTGCGGGCGTTGCGCGACGCTGGAAAAGCGATTGTGTTTATCACCCATAAACTGCATGAAATCCTTGAAATTGCCGATCATGTAAACGTGCTGCGTCAGGGCGAGGTTGTGGGTGGTGGCAACCCGGCTGATTTTTCCGAAGCAGATTTGGCTGAACTGATGGTCGGCCGGCCGGTAAGTTTCAATGTCACGCGTACGCCGGCCCAAACCGGACATCCGCTACTGCGCGCCCAAGACGTGAGTATGCACACCGACACCAATGACATCTGCCTTGACAAAATCAATCTGCAGGTCGCCGCAGGCGAGGTTGTCGGCATTGCCGGCGTGCAGGGAAACGGCCAGACCGAATTGATCGAAGCGATTTGCGGTCTGGCTCCGATCCATTCCGGCAAGCTGACCTTTGAAGATCAGGATATCTCTTCCCTTTCAGTGCGCCAGCGCCACCAGCTGGGCATTGCGCATATCCCCGAGGACCGGCAAAAATCGGGTATGATCGGGGCATTTTCGGTGGCTGAAAACATGGTCTTAAATGCCTATTACGAAAGTGACTATGCCAGTGGCATAGAAATCGATTGGCAAAAAGCCCATGAAAAGGCAGCCGCATCCTGCGTAAAATACGATGTGCGCACACCCAGTGTTTTCCTGCCCGCAGGCAGCCTGTCGGGCGGAAACCAACAAAAAATGGTGGTGGCACGCGAATTGGAGCGGGCGATCAAGCTGGTGGTGGCGGCCCAGCCCACCCGGGGCGTCGATGTCGGCTCGATCGAATATATCCACAAACAGTTGATTGCCTGCCGGGATGCAGGCAACGGCGTGGTGGTGATTTCCTCAGAGCTTGACGAAATAATCAACCTATCGGACCGGATTTATGTCATGTTTGACGGACGTATTTCGGGTGAATTTGACAATCGTACTGGCCAAGCAGACCGGCAATTGATCGGGCTTGCCATGGCTGGAGTCGGAAAAGACGTGGCAGCATGACATCAGATACCTCTAAATCCAGCCGCTCTGCAGTTGATTTGCTGCGCCCGGTCACTGGCTCGCAAGCCACGCTTGGAGAGTTGTTTTTCATCCCGATTGTTGCGGTTGTGCTGGCGTTGCTGCTGAGCGCTTTGATTATGC
>CBFHXE010000053.1:0-17589 GCA_965659715.1 uncultured Paracoccaceae bacterium
TCTACGACCGTAGGTGTCAGGCTTTGTTTACGGGCAAATGCCAACAGGCGATCCGTCAGGGACGCGCCAAAATCAAGGGCATTTCCAATAGCTTCAAGGCTTTCGCTTGTGTCGTCATGGCCGCGCTTTTCCAGCAGGTGAGCATGGGTGCGAATGGTTGAGAGGATATTGGCAAAGTCATGGGCGGTGTCGCCTGCAACTTTGCCAAGCGTTTCTATGCGATCAATTTGTTGCAACCGATCTGACATCTTGCGACGTTCTGTGACGTCGGCCAAAAGCCAGACGTGACCGTCGTCAAGCAGCTTGCTGGTACGTATGTCCAACAGCTGTCCATCTGACGACAGCAATTCACAATAGCCACGATGATCATGCCTAAGGTTGATGCGTTGTGCAGCTTTTGCAAAACGCCCCTCATGTAGCCAGTTGACAAGGTATGTGGGCTCTGGCGTGTCATCAGGCAGCTGCAAGATCTTAAGAAATGCAGGATTTCGTGCTGTAACCCGGCCTGTTGCATCTACAATGGCGATTCCATCCGAAATGTTCGTGAATACTTTTTCAAAAAGCGCGTTACGCTGATCAAGTTGCCGGTTGGATCTATCCAATCTCAAGGCATTTGCACGAAAACTTCGAAATGAACGAAATAGATCTCCGATCTCGTCTCTACCACCAAGTCTGCGCGGTAGCGCGCTTGCACGGTCCCCATTTGCAAGCCGAACCATCGCCGCCGAAACCCGTGTAAGCATTGATCATTTCAACACAGTGCAACACTAAATGGTCCTTTTTACGTCTCCTATTATCGTCTCTCTCAGATGCTTCCATCCAAATTGCACGGCTTTAGCAGACAACAAAATGTTTCTCATACTACCATCTGCAATATACTTTCAGCAGAAAATCCTAAATAGCACTCCGATTTACAAATTCTCATCAACTTGGTAGGGTTGTATAGTTAACTTTGAGGTTGCACCGCAATGACTCACATAATCGGCATGTCCGTTAATTCTGGCGCCTATCAGAAATTGAAGGCTGGTTATGAGAATGCAGACAGATTCATAGATAATTCTGCTGCTAAAAAGCGCGTCATTCAAGCCTCCACTCACGGGCGAGGAAACATGTCGACGGTTGGGATGGGATCCAGTCAGGTGACTCAATTTAGCTCGGCCGCTAACATCTCAGTTGAATTGAGCAGCGTAAAAAAAGACGTATTACAAATGATGAAAAGCCTATCCGCTGAAGTCAATATAGAAATAGCTGATGAAATACGCTCGAGAATCCGCGCCGGGAATTGGCCAATTGACCGACAAGCCTCAAATAACGCAATCAAAGCAATGATTGCTGACTACTCTGCTTTGATTAAGTAAATTGCAAAAAATTAGATAAAGTTGTTCAAACTTTTGAACTACTATATTGCACAACATGTTTTTATATAATCATCGTAAAATAGAGGATTTCTCAACAAGTTTACGTAGTTCTGTTTTAAGGACTTTACCATTATTATTTTTTGGCAAGTTGTTCCTAACAATATAACCTTTTGGCCGCTTAAAGGCGGCGATGTGGCGTCGGCAAAAATCGTCCATTTCTGCAGGTAAATTTTTCATTTGGTCGTTCAACACAATAAAAGCAATAACCACTTCACCCCAATCAGGGTGATGGTGCCCAACAACGGCGGCCTCATTAACACAGGCATGCATCAACAGCACCTCTTCTACCTCACGTGGGTAAATGTTACTTCCACCAGAGATAATCAAATCTTTCGAACGATCCTTTAGTGTGATGTAACCCTCATGATCCATGTAGCCAATGTCGCCAGTATGAAGCCAACCTTTAGCCAATGCCTTTTTGCTGGCCTCAGGATTTCTCCAATAACCAGGCATAACAGGTTCACCGCGCACCATGATTTCTCCCAGTTGACCCTCAACAGTTGATCCTTCCGACGGATCGCCTATGCGCACCTCTACCACAGACTGCGCCCTACCGACTGAGGCCAACCGCTGTTCCCAACGTGGGTGGCTACGATCACTTACAGCTTTACGCGACAAAGCCGTTATCGCCATAGGGCATTCGCCCTGACCATAAATTTGCACAAATACCGGACCAAACCAATCAACTGATTCAATAATATCTGATTTATACATTGGTCCACCAGCATAAACGATGGTTCTTATCCCCTTTGGTTCACGGCCAACGGCCTTTGAAGCAGCCGTCAGGCGCTTGACCATTGTGGGGGCTGCAAACATATGTACTGACTGAAAATGTTCAGATAAATCTAAAATCTCTTCTGGCTTAAATCCACCCGAATCAGGGAAAACATGGCGTGCAGCTTTCAGCACATGCATGATACTATAGAGACCTGCCCCGTGAGAAAACGGCGCTGAGTAAATAGCTGCATCCTCTTGGCGCACATTGTCTACATCGACAAAAAAACCTTGAGCCATGGATTTTAGCATTCCGTGAGTAATCATCACTCCTTTTGGCCGGCCCGTTGTTCCAGAAGTATAAAACAACCATGCCAAATCTGAACTCGCCCGAGGTAACACTGGTTCACAAGCACGGTTTTCGGTTAACCTTTGCAACGTATTCTCGGACAAATCTATAAGTTTGTCATCGTCACTCCAGACATCTGATACTCCTTGAAGATCTTTAAATTGCTGGCCTGAGGTCAGGGTGAGTTTAGCCTCAGCATTTTTGATAATCCAAATCGCCTCTCTCGCATGTAGTTTTGCATTAATCGGGACTGCGATTGCACCTGAAAACCATATCCCAAACAAAAGACGCAAATAATCAGGGTGGTTTATCATAAATAGAGCGACACGGTCACCGGGGGTAATGCCCACACCATTCAACCAATTTGAAGCTTGACCCACGATTTTATGCAGATCTGTATAGGTGCCACATTGTTTTTTTCCGCTAAAAAGTGCTGGCTTATCACCGTTCTCTTTTGCTGCTTGGCTTAACCAATGCGCGACATTCATGTTCAAGCCCTTTCAAAATTGGTTCCTCTGAAAATATTTATAAGCACTGGTAATGCCAATGCTCAAAATATTTGTAATCCCAACCGCAGAAATTCATCTCTTTCAGGATTTACGGGCCCGCAATTTGCTAAAACGGGGGTAAAATATAGACTATTTCCCGAAACACGCTGACATTATTGCACGACTTTCTTTTGACTGGGCACAGCTTGCCTTATAAAGGTGTTAGAAGAATGGTTTGAGCAGAACCACTATTTTGATCTTTGAGGTATATATGACAAAGAAAACCCGCGACCAAGACATCGCCTTTATCCAGGCGCTTGCAGACTTGCTCAAGAGTAATGAGCTATCCGAAGTAGAAGTCAAGCGTGACTATGGCGAAGATGATACCCTTAATGTTAGGGTCAGCCAAATCAAAAGTGTAGCGCCGCAGGCTATGGTGGCCCCAGTGGCGGCTGCCGCCGCTCAGCAAAGTGCTCCTGCCGAAGTAACAAATGTCGCCCCATCCAGTAACTCTATTGAAGATCCTGCCAGCCATCCCGGTGCTGTAACCTCGCCAATGGTAGGAACAGTCTACATGCAGGCAGAACCTGGAGCCCCTGCCTTTATAACTATTGGGTCTAAGATCAATGAGGGCGATACATTGCTTATCGTTGAAGCGATGAAAACCATGAACCACATTCCAGCGCCAAAGTCTGGATCAATCCAACGCATTTTGGTTGAGGACGGCGCGGCAGTTGAATTCGGCACGCCATTGGTCATTATCGAATAAGGCGGCGAACATGTTCGAAAAAATACTGATTGCAAACCGAGGCGAAATTGCCTTGCGTGTCATTCGCGCCTGCCGCGAGATGGGAATACATTGTGTAGCCGTCCATTCAACTGCTGACAGTGATGCAATGCATGTGCGCATGGCAGATGAATCTGTTTGCATAGGCCCACCAGCTGGCGCCGACAGCTATCTGTCTATACCTGCGATTATATCTGCCTGTGAAATTTCAGGTGCACAAGCAATACATCCAGGTTACGGATTTCTATCTGAAAATGCCCGGTTTGTTCAAATTCTTGAAGACCATGGCCTTAGCTTTATAGGGCCAACAGCCGAGCACATTCGCATAATGGGCGATAAAATCACGGCCAAAGACACCATGAAAGCACTTGGGGTGCCGTGTGTTCCAGGATCTGACGGCGGAGTTCAGACACTTGAACAAGCTAAAAAGATTGGCGAGCAAATTGGCTATCCAGTCATAATCAAAGCCACAGCAGGCGGCGGCGGTCGCGGCATGAAAGTCGCAAAAGGCGCAACAGATATGGAGCACGCCTTTTTGACAGCTCGCGCCGAAGGCAAAGCTGCATTTGGCAATGATGAAGTCTATATTGAGAAGTACCTAACAACTCCCCGTCATATCGAAATTCAAGTCTTTGGCGACGGTAAGGGAAAAGCGGTTCACCTGGGAGAACGAGATTGCTCTCTTCAAAGGCGACACCAGAAGGTTTTTGAGGAAGCGCCAGGCCCCTCTATTTCAGAAGAACAACGAAATGCTATAGGTAAAGTATGCGCTGATGCCGTCGCAAAGATTAACTACATCGGCGCAGGCACGATCGAATTTCTATATGAAAATGGTGAATTTTATTTCATTGAAATGAATACAAGGTTGCAAGTTGAGCATCCAGTAACCGAAGCAATTTTTGGCGTTGATTTGGTACGCGAGCAGATCCGGGTTGCGGCCGGCGAAGCTATGTCTTTTGCACAAAAAGATCTTCAGATTAATGGCAATTCTATCGAAGTACGCATAAACGCAGAAAAGCTTCCAAACTTTTCCCCGTGTCCAGGTAAGATATCGGCGTATCATGCCCCTGGAGGTTTGGGAGTGCGCATGGACAGCGCGCTATACAATGGATATTCAATACCGCCCTACTACGATAGCCTGATCGGCAAACTAATTGTACATGGCCGTAACCGCGACGAAGCTTTAGCCCGCTTAAGCCGCGCACTCAGTGAGTTGATTATTGATGGAATTGACACCACGATCCCACTGTTTGATGCCCTTCTTTCAGAAAAGGATATTCAAAGTGGTGATTATAATATCCACTGGCTGGAGCATTGGTTGGACCAACAACCCAATTAAGTCTTGGCCGAATATCTTGCCATTCCATTTTCGATCTGTCACCTCTTTAGGATGGTAGTAGATTATATGTGAGCCTGTAGTGCACGAGCTTTCGCAAGACATCCTTCTAAGCGCTTATAGGCGTGGCCTTTTTCCTATGGCTGAAACACGTACAGTTTCTGATGTATTTTGGGTTGACCCCAAATACCGGGGGATACTACCCCTGAGCCAATTTCATATTTCTAGATCTTTGCGCAAATGTATTTTGAAGGAGAACTATAATATAAAGATCAGTTCAGCATTTTCAGAAGTGATAAGCGCTTGTGCTGAGCGACCCGACACTTGGATTAATGACACAATTTTTGAACTTTATTGCACCCTTGCGAAAAACAAAATGGCCCATTCTCTCGAAGTCTGGCAAGAGAAGCAACTAATCGGTGGGGTTTATGGCGTTGTGATTGGTGCGGCCTTTTTTGGTGAAAGTATGTTTTCTCGTCGCGACAATGCGTCCAAAATTGCTCTGGCTTATTTAGTTCACCGGCTTAAAAACACTGGCTTTAAACTCTTTGACACCCAATTCATTACACCACATCTAGCCTCTCTTGGAGCCGTTGAGATCCCAAGGGTGAACTATTTGATGCATTTAAGAGAGGCTTTAAGCTTAGCTGCCGACTTTACTGATCCGTCCTATTCAGTGTCCGCTTCAGGTATTGTGCAGCGCAGTACCCAGACATCATAGCGTGCATGATCAAGTGAGCTTAGAGCAGGGGATGAGGCGATCATCCACCCTTGAAAAACCGGCACTGTCTGCTTATCCGAGCGAATAATTATTCGTGCAAATGCATCACCGGCAGGATTATCTATAGGGTAACGACATTCACTTAAAGTCACGGACAAATTGCCTACCTGCGTGGTCATTTCTTGCAACAGCGTCTGATCCGTTATCGTTCCACTTACTTTGTCGAGTGTACGAAATACAGCACCATCAGCCTGCGCAGTAGCAATTTCAGCTTTTGCGGGAAGTCCAAGTATCAACAGGGCAAACAGTGCCGCAGCCAATCGTTTCATCTATCTTGACCGCCTGAAACAAACTTCATCAACAACGATATCAAGCTAACGGAACCTTGGGTGTCAACGATTTCACCGCCCGAGGCAAGATAATCAAATGATGCGCCAGGAACGACTTCTACAAAATTACCACCAAGCAGCCCTTCGGAGGAAATTACTAGTGCGCTGTCTTCTGGAATACGTATGTCATCCTTCAAAGAAATCACAGATACAGCCCGATAGGTATTACTATCCAAGTCAAGGGCGCTGACAGTTCCAATCTTTACCCCTGCCAGTCTAACATCTGTTCCGACCTTTATTCCCTCGGCTGAGCGAAAAGAAGCATAAATAGGATACGAATCCGACGAGTTTGAAACCCCAGTGATTTGAAATACGAATATAGAAAATCCGACCGCAAGAGCGAGTACCAGACCCCCAACGGTCACTTCTGTGGTATTTTCAGACATGCCTCACATCCTATTCAGGTTGCCAAGCCTCATAATCAGAGCGCGCTTGAAGGTTTGCTCTTCGGATTGAACCAGTTGGTGCGTAAGCCGCTGCCGTTCCCGTAAGATTTTCCTGATGCGGCTTTTCCCATGACTTCCGGGCAATCGGCTGCTCGCTTGGGGGCTCATCCCATGTATGGTGCAACCAGCCATGCCAATCGGGACTGACTCGACTTGCCTCACTATCTCCATTAAAAATAACCCAGCGCCGTTTTCCATCAGATGTCCGATAATAGGTATTGCCGCTAGTGTCGTGACCCACTTTAACACCTTTACGCCAGGTAAAAAATTGCGTGTTCAGCGTTTGGCCATTCCACCAAGTGACGGCCCGCACCAAAGTATTAAAGATACCCATTAAATTCTCCGAATTGGTCTGAGCTTTCTATGCACTAAAATAAGCCTTAGGTCTAGTCCAGCAACCGCTGCCCATATCAAAGACATTTCACTACGAACGCTCAACCAGCCGAAGCAGGTTCCTTTTTTGTATCAGAGTAAATCATCAAAGGCGCAGCTTCGGCAGAAACGGCCTCTTCATTCACAACTACCTCTTGAACATCGTCTTGCCCTGGCAGATCAAACATCGTGTTCAGCAAAATATCTTCCAAAATTGATCTAAGCCCTCGCGCCCCAGTTTTCCGCTCAATTGCTCTTTTGGCTATCGCCTGCAGCGCCTCATCGGTAAAGCTTAGGGCGGTATCCTCTAGTTCGAACAAACGCTGATATTGTTTTACCAGCGCATTTTTGGGCTGCGTCAAAATTGTTACGAGTGCTTCTTCATCGAGGTCCTCTAGGGTCGCAAGCACTGGAAGCCGCCCAACAAATTCTGGAATTAAGCCAAACTTTAGTAAGTCTTCTGGCTCCAAATCCTGAAATACCTCGCCAACACCACGTTCATCATTATCACGGACATCAGCGCCGAATCCCATGGCGCTGCCTTTTCCCCGCTGCGCTATAATTTTATCAAGACCCGCGAAGGCTCCGCCACAGATAAATAATATGTTGGTGGTATCCACTTGCAGGAATTCTTGCTGGGGATGCTTCCGGCCACCTTGGGGCGGTACGCTGGCGACAGTGCCTTCCATTAATTTTAACAGAGCTTGCTGGACACCTTCACCAGACACATCCCGTGTAATTGATGGGTTTTCAGACTTTCGGGTAATTTTATCAACTTCGTCGATATAAACGATGCCACGTTGTGCTCGTTCGACGTTATATTCTGATGCCTGTAAAAGCTTCAAGATTATGTTTTCAACGTCCTCACCAACATAACCGGCTTCAGTCAAAGTAGTCGCATCAGCCATAGTAAAGGGCACATCTAAAATTCTAGCAAGTGTTTGAGCTAAAAGAGTTTTTCCGCACCCAGTCGGACCAACCAATAGAATATTTGACTTTGAGAGTTCGATATCGCCCGATTTTGCTGCATGGTTAAGACGTTTATAGTGGTTATGAACAGCAACAGACAAAACTCGTTTTGCAAATGACTGTCCAATCACATAGTCGTCCAGAACATCGCAAATTTCGCGAGGTGTTGGGACGCCTTCAGATGACTTAAGCCCAGAGCCCTTAGTTTCCTCTCGGATGATATCCATGCACAGCTCTACGCATTCATCGCATATGAAAACTGTCGGGCCAGCAATTAGTTTGCGAACCTCATGCTGGCTTTTACCACAAAAGCTGCAATAAAGAGTGTTTTTGCTTTCACCGCTCGAATTTGTCGCCATTGTTTACCTCTCGACTTTTCTATCATATGAAAAGTCCGATTCAATATACCCCTGAGACGCAGCTTAAGACAGGCTTCGAAGCTCTACAATGGCAAAATAAGTGATTACCAATTAGGACGACGATCCACGCTGGTTTTTCAGAGCTCTATTCGTCATCCCCCTTTTCACGGTTGGTGACTATTTCATCAATCAAACCCCAGTCCTTGGCTTCATCAGGGGACATAAAGTTATCTCTCTCAAGCGCAGCCTCTACCCTATCTAAGCTCTGCCCGGTATGATGCACATAAATTTCATTTAGCCGCTTCTTGAGCTTTAGAGTTTCCTCTGCATGGATCATTATGTCTGTTGCCTGACCTTGATACCCACCCGAAGGTTGATGTACCATTATGCGACTATTGGGCAGTGAGAACCTCATGCCATTTTCGCCAGCCGTTAGAAGCAATGACCCCATTGAAGCAGCCTGACCAATCACAAGAGTTGATACTTTTGGCTTGATATATTGCATTGTGTCATAAATCGACAAACCGCTAGTTACCACACCGCCCGGGCTATTGATATACATGCTAATTTCTTTAGACGGGTTCTCTGCCTCAAGATGAAGCAACTGGGCAACAATCAAACTTGACATTCCATCGTGCACAGGCCCGTTGACAAAAATAATGCGCTCTTTGAGCAGCCGAGAAAAGATATCATATGCGCGTTCACCGCGACTGGTCTGTTCTACCACCATTGGGACCAAAGTATTCATGTAGAAGTCGTGAGGATCTTTCATTATGCCCTGCCTATCCGTATTTTTACAAATTCATGCAACTGATTACTGGTAGTCTTAGTGTTGGTACACCTCGACGGCAAGAGCTTGCGACAAATTTGCTTCCTAGTCTCGAATTAAACCTTTAGCGCCCGCAATTCAAGCACCCCACCCTATTGCTTTTGATCACATCAAGAGCAGCATCTGCATTTCAACATTCACATTCATAAGCAGTGTGATTATACTATGATTTAGTTCGAAATAGGTGGGTTTTGTGGATCGTGAACGTTTTATTCAAAAGGGCGCAGCGCGGCTTGACTTAAAACAGAACGCTAGCACGCGCGAATTTTACTTTGTGCTTTTACCAAAACTTACGATGCTAGCCTTTAGCGCAGCCGTGGAACCGCTCCGAATTGCAAACCAACTGACAAAAACAGAACTCTATCGCTGGTATACAATGACACCAGATGGAGGATACGTCATCTGCTCTAATGGGGTTAAAATCACACCCGACATGGCTCTGAAATCACCCCCTCAAGGAGCAACCTCATTTATCTGCTCTGGGGTCGAACCATTGTCCGCCGCTGGTCCAGAAACCCTCAATTGGCTTCGCAGGGAAAACCGCATGGGGGCTACTTTAGGCGGCATTTGCACTGGTGCTTTTGCTTTGGCTCAGTCCGGTATTATTGGTGATCGGAGCTTTACAGTCCACTGGGAAAATCAACCTAGTTTTATTGAAAGCTTCCAAGATTATCTCCCAACTCAAAACCTATACGAAAAAGATCGCCGCTTGATAACTTGTGGTGGTGGCAGCGCATCCACGGATATGATGCTAGATTTAATTGAAACAGACCATGGCCGAGAAATTGCAATTGTAATATCAGACATGTGCATTCACAAAAGGGCGAGTGAACGTCGGGCGCCGCAAAAGTCTTCAATTTCAGTTGCAATTGGATCACGAAACCAACGTCTATTAAACGCGATCCAAGTTATGAACGAAACAGTTGAGGCGCCCTTGCCCCTGTTGGAGCTTTGCACCAAGTTGCAAATTTCTCGTCGCCAATTAGAGCGGCTTTTCAAAAAATACACTCATCAATCTCCCACCCAGTTTTATTATGGTTTGAGACTTGAGCGCGCTCACGGCCTTTTAAATGAAACAAATTTGCAAATAACCGAAATCGCTATGGCAACCGGGTTCAATAGCACATCTCATCTAGCACGCCATTTCAGAGCAAAATTTGGAGTATCACCCAAGGCCTTCAGAAAAGGTTGGAAAACTGATCCTGGAGTAACAAACGCAAATTAAATATCACAACCTAGTTTTACATGCACAGTTGGGCTTTAGTATTTGTATCAGATAACTATTTAAAGAAGTCTGCAAATCAGGCTGAGGCGTGCAAACGGTCTACATATCTTGCCAATGTATCAATCTCAATATTAACCATATCCCCAAGCCTCATCTGCCCCCAAGTTGTCACCGTTTTAGTATGAGGAATAAAATTAATACCAAAGAATTTTCCGTCTACTTTATTAACAGTCAGTGACGTTCCATTTAGCGCCACAGACCCTTTCACAGCAATATATTTTGCAAGCTCCTCTGGGGCTTCTAATATCACTTCGGTGCTGTCGCCGACATCTTCCAATTGAACAATTCGAGCGACGCCATCAACATGGCCAGATACAATATGGCCACCCAGCTCATCCCCTACCTTCAAAGCACGTTCGAGATTAATTTTCCGACCAACCGGCCATGCCGTACCTGGCTTATTTTCTATGGGATACCCAATCGTTGTTTTTGAGATTGTTTCCGCACTAATCTCAACAGAAAACCAGTTATCGCCGATTTCTATCACAGTAAGACAGACCCCATCACATGCGATAGAAGCACCCAGCGCTATTCCGGATGTTGAATAAGAGGTTTTGATCCGGGCACACAAATCACCCCGCAGTTCTAACTTGATAATCTCTCCGATGTCGGTAACGATACCTGTAAACATAGTAGAAAAGTTTCCTTTTGTTTGCTTATTGATGACGCATTTTTGACCAAATTGACAGGTAACCGGCTAGTCAAAGATAGGCCCTTTAACTATGGAGTAAATTGTTAAAATGAACAAGAACCTGAAAAATGATCGGGTCTTTTTGTTTTTACAAGGGCCACATGGGCCGTTTTTTGCCAATTAGCAAAAATGCTTGAGCTTGCGAAATGTACATGCTGGAGGGTTGGTTTTAATTCTGCGGATAAGCGAACAAAAAGGTTACAACAATCACTGATCAATCAACAACTCACAAAGTACAACTTATCTGGCAAAACTCACAAGCTGCCAGCAGGCGAGCAGATTTTGGTTCCAGGTCAAGTTGAAGATGATGCCTCGGTACTAAACGGTGCACAACACGTTCAAACTAATCTAGATTTGCTCCGCGTTGTTCGAAGCAATAACCCAAATGATTTAATCATCTATAAACCCCATCCCGATGTGGAGGCTAAGCTACGAAAAGGGCGCGTTCCTTTGGAGCAAGCTTTGCTCTATGCTGATGCTATCGCTGATAATGCTGATGTCTCCCATCTTTTGTCCGAAGTGTCCGAAGTGCATACGATGACCTCTTTGGCAGGTTTTGAAGCCCTGCTAAGAGGACTTAAAGTCACCACCTATGGAGTGCCATTTTATGCAGGATGGGGACTTACCACAGATATGGCAACTATACCCGCACGGCGCAGTCAATGTATTGATTTGGATAGTTTAATTTATGCTACGCTCATCGTTTATCCACGAAATTTCGATCCGGTTACAAAGCAAGCCTGCCCGGTGGAAGTTGTGGTTGATCGCCTTTCTGAAAGCCAAGCTTTACCGCGTTCAAAAGCCAATCGTTTACTTGCAAAACTACAAGGTCTCTTGGCTACTCCGCACCCTTTTTGGCGCTAACTTTTCATCTATGACTGCACGTCTTTGCGGCGCCAGAGGTTCATCACATCTTGACCAACTGCAGTGGTTTCAACCAATCCATAACGGTGTGCATCTTGCAAATGCTCGAGCCCAAGCGGCCCGATAGCGGGTTGGCCCTCAGCGCCTAAGATCACTCCAGCTTGAAAGCCCACAATCTCATCCACCATATCACCTTTTATAAGTGAGGCAGCAAGAATACCTCCGCCCTCGCAAAAAATCCGCGTTAACCCACGATTTGCCAGTTCCGCAAGCGTATCTTGTAGCACAATACTACCATCTTCTACCTGGCACTCAATCAGTTCTGCACCAGCGTTTTGCCAATGCTCTTTGCGCTTTTCACACACATCCTCAGAGTGGCAAAGCCACAAAGGCGCCCTGTCAAGACTGCGCTCTAAGGCACTGTTAATGGGCAGATCCAAGCTTTTGGACAGAACTACCCGAACAGGTTGATGCGCAATACCTAGATCCCTCACCGTCAGCATTGGATCATCATGGCGCGCTGTGCCACCCCCAATCATGACCGCATCGTGACGGGCTCTGAGCGCGTGCACCGCGCGGCGGGCGGGGGCTTGGGTGATCCATTGGCTTTCGCCTTTGGCGGTGGCGATGCGGCCGTCGAAACTATTTGCCAGCTTTAGCGTGACGAAGGGTCTGTGTTCGGTGATCCTTAAAAAGAAGCCCGCGTGGTCTTGGCTCGCTTCCTGCGCCCGCAGCCCTGTGATCACTGAAATTCCGGCCGCGCGCAGCATGGCGAAACCGGCGCCGTTGACCCTTGGGTCTCGGTCGCCAACGGCGGCGACGACTTCGGCAACGCCTGCATCAATCAGTGCCTGCGCACAGGGCGGGGTCTTGCCGTGATGGGCGCAGGGCTCAAGCGTGACATAGGCGGTCGCGCCGCGCGCTTTGCTGCCCGCTTGCTGCAGGGCTTGGGGTTCGGCGTGCGGCCGGCCCCCATCTGCGGTCCATCCGCGCCCCACCACTTGACCATCGCGCACCAGAACACAGCCCACTGCGGGGTTGGGCCATGTGCGCCCCTGAGCGCGGCGGCCCAAGGCCAGAGCCAGTGCCATAAAACGGTCGTGCGACACCTGCGCCGCCTATTCTTCTGGTGTAATTTTGGGCCGTAACTCGCTGACAAACTTGTCAAAATCATCGGCAGCCTGAAAGTTTTTGTAAACGCTCGCAAAGCGCACATAGGCCACCGTGTCGATCCGCGCCAGCGACTCCATTACAATCTCGCCGATCTTATTTGACTGAATATCTGTCTCGCCCATGCTTTCCAAACGGCGCACAATACCGGAAATCATTTTCTCCATCCGCTCATGCTCAACAGGGCGCTTCTGCAACGCGATACGTATCGAACGCTCTAGTTTATCACGCTCAAATTCCTCACGCCGGCCGTTTGATTTAATCACTACCAAATCGCGCAGTTGCACCCTTTCATAGGTGGTAAACCGCCCGCCGCAGGCTGAACAAAACCGCCTCCGCCGGATTGAAACATGATCTTCTGCGGGTCGGGAATCTTTCACTTGGGTGTCAACATTTCCGCAAAATGGGCAACGCATGGGAACATCCTTTGCATAGTGGGCAGCGCAGATTTCGGTTCTACGCTAAGTTATCCACAGGCACTATAGGACAGCCGCTATGATTTGTGTAGTGGGCAATTTCGCTCACTAAACCTTGCGGTTTTTTTTGCCAAGTGCCGCCCTGCCCTTCAAGAAACGCCATGTCAGTATTGCGTCGGTATCGCGGCAGTATCGCAGAGGTGCGCAAAATGCCCCTTGTTAGCTTATATGGGCCACCACATGACGGCTGTGCGGACGGCTGCGATGCTCGAATAAATAGATCCCCTGCCACGTACCAAGGCTCAGCGCGCCATCCGAAAACGGGATTGATAAATGGCTGGGCAAAAGCGCAGATTTAATATGCGCCGGCATATCATCGGGGCCTTCATAGGTGTGGGTTAAATAAGACATCGACGGATCGGTCGTCGGCGGCACCAACCGGTGAAAAAATTCGGCCAGATCGGTTTGCACTTCGGGGTCAGCGTTTTCCTGAACAACCAAACTGGCCGAGGTGTGGCGGATAAACAGCGTCAGCAGGCCGTCGCCACTAGGATGGACCCCGCGCAGCCAGCGCGCCGCATCACCGGTAAATTCATAAAGCCCCTGCCCTTGGGTTTGAATGGTAAATGTGGTTTGCATCGCGGATCCATACGGTTTTTATTTTCACCGCAAGATACCAATAATTCCAGCCATGCGCGATAGCTCAATCCAGTTCCTCAAAAAGTACAGGCGCATCACCTGAAAAAGACAAACGGTAGAGATGCGGGTTTTTCATAACGCGCCATTGTTCAAATCCAAAATCCGGGTCTATGGCGCCCAGCACCGCGGCGATAAGATTTCCGTGTGCGGCAACAATCGGGCGTTCAAAATCGCTTCGCGCGATTTTTCTGAGCCCGCGCAGGGCGCGGCGTTGGGTGTCATTGAGCGACTCGCCGCCTTCCATTTTATAGTCCCAGTTTTCAAAAGAGAGCCGCAGGTGATGCATCAATTCATCAAAGGGAAGCCACAGATCAAACGGCTTGAGCTGCCGCTCAGCAAGATCGGGGTCGGTTTGAATATCAAGGCCAGCGCTATCGCAATAGGGCCTGATTGTATCTAGAGCCCTCAGATAGGGGCTTGAATATGCGCCATCAGGGCCAATGGAACTCAGACCTGCGATTAAATCCTGCGCCTGTTTTTTTCCAATTTCTGTCAGATCGCCATCGGGTTGCTGACAGGTCGATTGCGCATGGCGGATGAGATAAATGGTTTTCAAAATGCTCCCCTAGAGACTGTCGGCACAGAAAAGCCTTAAGCCAACCTACCTGCTGAATTGCTGCGTTTTTGGCACTATCAATATCTGTAAAAATTTTATGCGCATGGTGCCCTATCGCAAACCAGCCAGTGTTGTCTTCGGGATCTCTTCTGTATTCTTCAAAACCATACGTCCAATCAGGCCGTTGAAAGATATCAACGCATATTGCCGCTCCATCGTGATTGACGGATAGAGCAACTTTAGGCTTGTCTTCCATCTTCTAAAAATCCCAGATCAATTGGCTGGCAATATAAGGCAGCGCGCTCTTAACTAAAAAGCTGTGTTTTTAAATATACGCTGCATTGCATGCAGGCGTGCTTACTCTCAGAATATTGCGATACTGGACCATCAAAAATCTATTTGCAATCATAGATTGTGCACAACGCATAAACCCGTCACCCTTGATTGCCGAGCGGCAATCAAGGCAAGTCAAATGTCAAAGCTTTGCTTTACTGATCTAGAAAACTGCGCAGTTTGCGTGAGCGCGAGGGATGTTTAAGCTTACGCAGCGCCTTGGCTTCAATTTGACGGATACGTTCACGGGTCACGCTAAATTGCTGGCCCACCTCTTCGAGCGTGTGATCGGTGTTCATGCCGATGCCAAAACGCATCCGCAAAACCCGCTCTTCGCGCGGCGTCAGTGAGGACAGCACACGGGTGGTGGTTTCTTTTAGGTTTTCCTGAATAGCGCTATCGAGCGGCAGAACCGCGTTCGAGTCCGGGATGAAATCACCCAGTTGGCTGTCTTCTTCATCACCAATGGGAGTTTCCAGCGAAATCGGCTCTTTCGCGATCTTCATCACCTTGCGGACTTTTTCCAGCGGCATTTGAAGTTTATGCGCCAATTCCTCGGGTGTGGGTTCGCGGCCGATCTCATGCAGCATCTGGCGCCCTGTGCGCACCAGTTTGTTGATGGTTTCAATCATATGCACCGGAATACGGATGGTGCGCGCCTGATCAGCGATTGAGCGTGTGATCGCCTGACGGATCCACCAGGTGGCATAGGTGGAAAACTTATAGCCGCGGCGATATTCAAATTTATCCACAGCTTTCATCAAACCAATGTTGCCTTCCTGGATCAGATCAAGGAATTGCAAACCGCGGTTGGTGTATTTTTTGGCGATTGAAATGACCAGACGCAGGTTGGCTTCGACCATTTCCTTTTTCGCCTGACGGGCTTCTTTTTCGCCTTTTTGCACTTGCGAGACGATGCGGCGAAATTCACCGATTTCCAAACCCACATATTGGCCGACCTGCGCCATGTCGGCGCGCAGTTCAGCCACCTTTGAGGTCGCGCGTTCAATGAACATTTGCCAGCCGCGGCCAGGCTTTTCCGCCATCCGCTCCATCCAGGTCGGATCCAGCTCATGGCCGCGATATTCTTCGATAAACTCACGGCGGTTGATCCGTGCCTGATCGGCCAGTTTCACCATGGCACTGTCGATCTGCATAATGCGGCGGTTGATGCCGTAAAGCTGATCGATCAATGCCTCGATACGGTTGTTGTGCAGGTGCAACCCATTCACCAGCTCGACGATCTCAGAGCGCAGCGACTGATAGGTTTTTTCATCGGCTTCGGAATAACTGCCGGTTTCGCTGAGGGCTGCGGAAATCCGCGAATCCTGCATTTCCGAGAGTTTGATATAATCATTGGCAACCTGGTCGAGGGTTTCGAGAACCTGCGGCTTTAGCGCTGCCTCCATCGCCGCGAGCGACAGATTTGAATGTTCATCATCGTCATCATCATCATCGTTGACAATCGGGTTGCCGTCTGCGTCCAGCTCCGGCGCCTCTTGGGCCTTGGGCTGGGCATCGGACACCGCAGCGGTGTTTATCACCGGCTCTTCGCCGTCTTCACCCAACTGGTCACCAAAGGTCGCTTCAAGATCAATTACATCTCGCAGCAAAATATCTTCGCTCAGCAATTCATCGCGCCAAATGGTGATCGCCTGAAATGTCAAAGGGCTTTCGCACAGCCCCAAGATCATGGTGTTGCGCCCCGCCTCGATGCGTTTGGCAATTGCGATCTCGCCTTCTCGGCTCAGCAGCTCGACCGATCCCATTTCGCGCAGATACATGCGCACAGGATCATCCGTACGATCCAACTTTTCGGTTTGCCCGGCTGAGACAACAACTTCTTTCGCGCCCGCTGCTGCGACCAAATCTGTGGTGCCTTTGTCTTCTTCTTCGGCCTCTTCGTCCTCGATAATGTTGATGCCCATTTCGGACAGCATCGACATAACGTCTTCGATTTGTTCAGAGGACACCTGATCCGGGGGCAGCACGTGGTTCAGCTGATCATAGGTTATATACCCCTTATCACGTGCCTCAGAGATCATCTTCTTGACCGCCGTTTGGCTCATATCCAGCGAAATCTCGGCGTCTTGGTCGTCGGGCTTGCGATCGTCAGCGTCTTTTGCGGCCATAATTGTATCCTAACTGGGGCAAGTGATTCGGATTGACGAATCATTACCGTGATCTGGTGATTCGCACACCCATTTACCTGCTTTTATCTGGGAATTCCTCACCAAAATTTCAACGTTTGGTCCTGCCAGAGGATATTTCTTCTAAAAGTGCGTCCAATTTACTGCGCTCATCGCGATTGATTCGGGCGCCATTGTCCCCAAGATCGTATTGAACCTTGTCCTGCTGGTCGGGTTGGCTGGCGCGATTTTTGGCTTCTGCTGCGCGG
>CBFHXE010000054.1:0-17121 GCA_965659715.1 uncultured Paracoccaceae bacterium
GGAAGGTGCAGATTACATTCTGCCTGGCGACGAAAAGGAGGCCGGTAAATGATGGATGGCTCCAAAGGGTTTGAAGATACCCTGACCGGCGAACAAAAAATTCGCAATTTCAACATCAATTTTGGTCCGCAACACCCCGCTGCGCACGGCGTTCTACGCCTTGTGCTTGAGCTTGACGGTGAAATTGTCGAGCGCTGTGACCCGCATATCGGCCTGCTGCACCGCGGGACTGAGAAGCTGATGGAAAGCCGTACCTATCTGCAGAATCTGCCGTATTTTGACAGGTTGGATTATGTGGCGCCGATGAACCAAGAACACGCTTGGTGTCTGGCAATTGAAAAGCTGACAAATACGGAAGTGCCGCGCCGCGCCTCTTTGATCCGCGTGCTTTATTCAGAGATTGGCCGCATTCTGAACCACCTGTTGAATGTTACAACGCAGGCCTTGGATGTGGGGGCATTGACCCCACCGCTTTGGGGATTTGAAGAGCGTGAAAAGTTAATGGTGTTCTATGAACGTGCCTGCGGCGCCCGGCTTCATGCCGCTTATTTCCGCCCCGGGGGCGTGCATCAGGATTTGCCAGACCAGCTGATCGAAGATATTGATACATGGGCACAAGAGTTTCCCAAAGTAATGGCTGATATCGACGGGCTGCTCACCGAAAACCGGATTTTCAAACAGCGCAATGTCGACATTGGTGTGGTCAGCGAAGAAGATATCCTCAACTACGGATTTTCCGGCGTCATGGTGCGTGGCTCTGGCCTGTCTTGGGATTTGCGCCGCGCGCAACCTTATGAGTGCTACGACGAGTTTGATTTCCAAATTCCGGTTGGTAAAAATGGTGATTGCTTTGACCGTTACCTCGTGCGGATGGAGGAAATGCGCCAGTCTTTAAGCATCATCCGTCAGGCTATTGCAAAGCTGCGCGTCGAAAAAGGCGAAGTGCTTGCCCGCGGCAAGCTGGCCCCGCCAACGCGCTCTGACATGAAAACCTCGATGGAAGCGCTGATCCATCATTTCAAACTTTATACCGAAGGCTTTCACGTGCCAGAAGGTGAAGTTTATGCAGCGGTGGAAGCGCCGAAAGGCGAGTTTGGCGTCTATCTTGTGGCTGATGGCAGCAATAAGCCTTACCGCGCCAAACTGCGTGCGCCGGGGTATCTTCATTTGCAAGCAATGGATCATATCGCCACGGGACACCAGCTGGCTGATGTGGCCGCAATTATTGGTACAATGGATGTTGTTTTTGGGGAGATAGACCGCTAATGCTTCGCCGCCTTTATCCCGATCAACCCGAAAGTTTTGCCTTTACCCCTGCCAATCTGGCTTGGGCCGAAGCGCAAATCACCAAATACCCCGAAGGACGTCAGGCCTCGGCGATTATTCCGCTGCTCTGGCGGGCGCAGGAACAAGAGGGCTGGCTGACCCGCCCTGCGATTGAAACCATCGCTGAAATGCTGGGGATGGCCTATATCCGGGCGCTCGAAGTGGCATCGTTCTATTTTATGTTCCAATTGCAGCCTGTGGGCAGCGTGGCTCATATTCAGGTGTGCGGAACCACGTCCTGCATGATCTGCGGCGCAGAAGATCTGATCGCGGTCTGCCGTGAGAAAATTGCACCAAAGCCACATGAGCTGTCTACAGATGGAAAATTCAGCTGGGAAGAAGTTGAATGCCTTGGCGCGTGTTCAAATGCACCAATGGCCCAAATCGGCAAAGATTATTTTGAAGACCTTACCGCCGAGCGCTTTGGCGAAATGATTGATCAATTGGCGCGCGGCGAAGTGCCCAATGCCGGCCCACAAAATGGCCGCTACGCTTGTGAGCCGGGCACAGGCCTTACAAGCCTGAAAGCCCATGACAAAGGCTGCGTTGAAACCAATGCGAGTGTTGAATTGGCGCGGTCAATTGGCGATACGGTCAAGCGGATTGACGGCAGCGAAGTGCCGCTAATCACCCCGTGGCTTGGGAAAACGGCAAAGACTAAGAGCAAAAAGGCCGCACCGAAAGCCAAAGGCGCTAAGAAACCCCGTACATTAAAGGCGCCGCGCAAGGCCGGTGCAGATGATTTGACGAAGATCAAAGGGATCGGTCCAAAACTCGCGGAACTCTTGAATGAAACCGGGTTCTACCACTTTGACCAGATCGCCAAATGGAGCGATCAGGAATGTTCGTGGGCTGATCAAAACCTCGAGGGATATAAAGGTCGCGCCAGCCGCGATAAATGGATTGAACAAGCCATAGCATTGCTTGGCGAGGGATGAAGTAAAAAGCGAATACCGATCAAAAACGGTGTTTAAGGAGTAAAGAATGGAGCAGAGCACAGACCAAAAGATAGCCCAACGTGGGCGTCTGCTGGCCCTTGTGATCGCTGGAACAATGGTTTTCTGGCTTGCTGCTCAATGGATTGGGCCAAGGATCGGTCTGGCGGGTGAATATGCCGTGTTGATTGATCTCGTGGTTATGGCAGCGTTTGTAATGGCGCTTTATAACGGCTTACAGCTCTGGCGTATACGCCAGAAGGACAAAGGATGAGTGCGAATGCTTAAAGATGAAGATCGGATATTTACCAATCTTTATGGCATGCATGACCGCAGCCTGAAAGGCGCGCAACAGCGTGGCCATTGGGATGATACGGCGGCCATACTCAAGAAAGGCCGAGACTGGATTATTGACCAGATGAAGGCATCGGGCCTTCGGGGTCGCGGCGGCGCGGGATTTCCCACCGGTCTGAAATGGTCTTTCATGCCCAAGGAAAGTGACGGACGCCCCGCGTATCTTGTTGTTAATGCAGACGAATCTGAGCCAGGCACCTGTAAAGACCGCGAAATTATGCGCCACGATCCGCATTCATTAATCGAAGGTTGTCTGATTGCCAGTTTTGCGATGAATGCCCATGCTTGCTATATCTACATTCGCGGCGAATATATCCGCGAGCGTGAGGCCCTGCAGGCTGCGATTGACGAAGCCTATGATGCTGGCCTGCTTGGTAAAAATGCGGCCAAGTCTGGCTGGGACTTCGATCTTTACTTACATCATGGCGCCGGCGCCTATATTTGCGGCGAAGAAACCGCGCTGCTGGAAAGCCTAGAAGGGCGCAAGGGCATGCCGCGGATGAAACCGCCATTTCCGGCCGGAGCGGGGCTTTATGGCTGTCCAACCACAGTCAACAATGTCGAATCCATCGCTGTGGTGCCGACCATCCTGCGCCGTGGTCCTGAGTGGTTTTCAAGCTTTGGACGGCAAAATAATGCGGGAACAAAGATTTTTGCAATCTCTGGCCATGTCAACGCACCCTGTGTGGTGGAAGAAGCCATGTCGATCACGTTTGAAGAATTGATAGACCGTCACTGCGGCGGTATCCGCGGTGGCTGGGATAACCTCAAAGCGGTTATACCGGGGGGCTCTTCCGTGCCGTGTATTCGCGGCGAGCACATGCGCGAAGCCATAATGGATTTCGATTATCTGCGCGAACAGCGCTCGGGACTTGGAACTGCTGCGGTGATTGTGATGGATCAATCAACCGATATTATCAAAGCCATCTGGCGGCTTGCCAAATTCTACAAACATGAAAGCTGCGGCCAGTGTACGCCCTGCCGCGAGGGCACGGGTTGGATGATGCGGGTGATGGAGCGTCTGGTGACGGGCGAGGCAGAAGTCGAAGAGATTGACATGCTGCTTGATGTAACCAAACAGGTCGAAGGCCACACAATCTGTGCACTGGGTGATGCAGCGGCTTGGCCGATCCAAGGGCTGATTAGAAATTTCCGCGATGAGATTGAAGACCGGATCAAACATAAACGCACAGGCCGCGTCAGCGCGGTTGCGGCTGAGTAAACCTATGCACAAAATCCAAATCATATCTGCCTGCCGCCAGATGTCTGAAGCATTTATGGATACACCAGAAAAGCGCCCTTTGGGTGCAGACGCCAAAGCAAAGTGAGAACGATGACAGATCTGAAAAAAATCATCATCGACGATAAAGAAATCGAAGTTGACGGGGCCATGACCCTTATTCAGGCCTGCGAGTTGGCCAATGTGGAAGTGCCGCGGTTCTGTTATCATGAGCGCCTGTCAATTGCCGGTAACTGCCGGATGTGTCTAGTTGAAGTGGTCGGCGGCCCGCCAAAACCTGCGGCCTCCTGCGCGATGCAGGTGCGCGATTTGCGCCCGGGGCCCGAAGGCCAGCCGCCCGTGGTTAAAACCAACTCTCCGATGGTCAAAAAGGCCCGCGAAGGGGTGATGGAATTTTTGCTCATCAACCATCCGCTGGATTGCCCTATTTGCGATCAGGGCGGCGAATGTGATCTGCAGGATCAGGCCATGGCCTACGGTGTTGATTTTTCACGCTACCGCGAAGTGAAACGCGCCAGTACCGACCTTGATCTAGGACCGCTGGTGGAAACCCATATGACGCGCTGCATTAGCTGCACGCGCTGTGTTCGGTTCACAACTGAAGTTGCCGGGATTACGCAAATGGGCCAAACCGGCCGCGGCGAAGATGCCGAGATCACCAGCTATCTAGGGGAAACCTTGGACAGTAACCTGCAGGGCAATATCATTGACCTCTGTCCCGTCGGCGCGCTGACCTCAAAGCCCTATGCGTTTACCGCCCGCCCGTGGGAATTGAGCAAGACGGAAACCATCGATGTGATGGACGCTTTGGGCTCAAACATTCGGGTTGATGCCAAAGGCCGCGAAGTAATGCGGATTATGCCGCGCAACCACGATGGCGTGAACGAAGAGTGGATTTCGGACAAAACCCGATTTGTATGGGATGGCCTGCGCCGGCAACGGCTAGATCGGCCTTACATCCGTGAAAACGGCAAACTTCGTCCTGCAAGCTGGGGTGAAGCACTTTCCGCCGCCGCTGCCGCAATGAAAGACCGTTCAGTTGCGGGCATCATTGGGGATCTGGCGCCGGTCGAAGCTGCCTATGCGCTAAAGGAGCTGGTGACCGGTTTGGGCGGCGAAGTGGAATGCCGAACAGATGGGGCAAAGCTGCCTGCCGGCAACCGGTCTGCCTATGTTGGCACCGCCTCCATAGAAGATATCGACACCGCCGATATGATCCAGTTGATCGGCTGCAACCCGCGGGTTGATGCGCCTGTGCTAAATGCGCGTATCCGCAAAGCGTGGATCAAGGGGGCTACTGTTGGGCTGGTCGGCGAGCCTGTCGATCTTACCTATGACTATGCACATGTTGGCACCGGTCGTGCGGCGCTGGAAAGCCTTTCGTCAAAGGCGATTGTGGGTGCAAAAGATAAAAACACAATTGTCATCGTTGGCGCATCTGCTTTAAACGGTGCGGATGGGAAAGCCTTGCTGGGTCACGCGATGAGGTTGGCGGAAAATTCTAACAGCAAATTCATGGTGCTGCAGACCGCTGCTGCGCGGGTTGGTGCGATGGATATCGGCGCTGTTTCAGAAGGTGGTATTACCAAAACCCTGAAAAATGCAGAAGTTGTTTTCAATCTCGGGGCAGATGAAATTGAGATTAAAGACGGGCCTTTTGTGATTTACCAAGGCAGCCACGGCGACCGCGGCGCGCATCGGGCAGACATTATTCTGCCGGCAGCAGCCTATACAGAAGAAGCGGGTCTTTTTGTCAATACAGAAGGCCGCCCTCAACTCGCCCTTCGGGCCGGTTTTGCACCGGGTGAGGCCAAAGAAAACTGGGCAATCCTGCGGGCTTTATCGGCTGAATTGGGTGCAACGCTGGGATATGACAGCCTTGCGCAGCTGCGGCAGGCACTCATCGCTGAGGTGCCGCATTTGGCCGCGGTGGATCAGGTCGCTGAAAACCCTTGGAAAGCGGTAACAGCTGGCAAACTTGGCACAGCGGATTTTTCAAACGCGGCCGGCAGCTTTTACCTTAGCAATCCGATTGCGCGGGCCTCTAGCATCATGGCAGAGCTGGCAGCAAACGAAAAAGCCCGTCAGACAACAAAGGTTGCGGCTGAGTGATGCAGCAGCTCGCAGCAATATCCCCGGCCTTTGTGGCCTTGGCATTGACGGCACTTCTTTCCGCTTGCCAAGCGTCTACTTTGGCCAGCTCTGATGCGCCTGCAGGCGCGCCAGTATACAAAGGGGTTGTGACGCGCCTTTTGCAAACAGACCTTGTCCAGTTCAAGGTGCAACTGGCAAACAGCACGGGCCCGCAGGCGGTGCAGGACTATGCAAAATGCGCCGCAGCGCAATATACGCTCATTCGAGGCTTTAAGTTTGCCCGCCATGTTAGGACTACTGTTGATCGCAGCGCAGATACGTGGACGGCAGATGCAGTTTATACAATCTCGGCCGATATGCCGAGAGGATTTAAAACCATCGACGCAGAGGCCGCAGCGGCCGACTGCGTGGAAAACAATATACCTATGGTGTGAGGACCGATGGCAGAGTTTTTAACAACACCGGCTGGAATAGCCCTAATCATCGTGGCCCAGGGCCTGTTGATGGCGATTTTCCTGCTGCTTTCAGCCTATTTCCTGATCTACGCAGATCGAAAGGTCTGGGCAGCAGTGCAAATGCGGCGCGGGCCAAATGTCGTCGGCGCCTGGGGTATTTTGCAAAGTGGCGCAGATATGCTCAAACTGGTTTTCAAGGAAATTATCGTTCCTGCCGGGTCCGACAAAGCGGTATTTTTCCTTGCGCCATTGGCCTCTTTCTTTTTAGCAATCGCCGCTTGGGCTGTGGTTCCGCTCAACGAAGGCTGGGCACTGTCGAATATCAATGTGGCTATTTTATACGTTTTTGCGGTCTCTTCACTTGAAGTTTACGGCGTTATCATGGGGGGATGGGCGTCGAACTCAAAGTACCCGTTCTTGGGCTCGCTGCGCTCGGCGGCACAGATGATCTCATACGAAGTATCGATTGGTCTAATTATCATTGGTGTAATCCTGTCGACTGGATCAATGAACTTTGGCGACATTGTGCGCGCTCAAGATGGCGATTACGGGATCTTTAGCTGGTATTGGTTGCCGCATTTCCCGATGGTGTTTTTGTTCTTTATTTCGGCATTGGCCGAAACCAACCGGCCTCCGTTTGACTTGCCAGAAGCTGAGTCTGAATTGGTTGCCGGATTTCAGGTTGAATACAGCTCAACCCCGTTTTTGCTCTTTATGGCGGGCGAATTGATTGCCGTGTGGTTGATGTGCGCCTTGACGGCATTGCTTTTTTTCGGCGGTTGGCTTTCCCCAATTCCGGGTTTGCCCGATGGTCCGGTGTGGATGATTGGCAAGATGGCATTTTTCTTCTTTATCTTTGCCATGGTCAAAGCAATCACCCCGCGCTATCGCTATGATCAGCTTATGCGCTTGGGCTGGAAAGTGTTTTTGCCAATGTCCTTGGCATGGGTAGTAATCGTTGCCTTTTTAGCAAAATTCGAAGCCTTTGGCGGGGCCTATGCCCGCTGGGCAATAGGAGGATAAGATGAGCCAGATTGATTATACGCGCGCGGCCAAATATTTTCTGCTGGCAGACTTTGTCAAAGGGTTTGCTTTGGGAATGAAATATTTCTTTGCCCCCAAAGCCACAGTGAACTACCCGCATGAAAAAGGCCCGCTGAGCCCCCGATTTCGCGGTGAACATGCGCTGCGGCGCTATCCAAACGGCGAAGAACGCTGCATTGCGTGCAAACTGTGTGAAGCGGTTTGCCCGGCGCAAGCGATTACCATTGACGCGGAGCCGCGCGATGACGGCAGCCGCCGCACAACCCGCTATGACATCGACATGACAAAATGTATCTATTGCGGCTTTTGTCAAGAAGCCTGTCCGGTAGATGCCATTGTTGAAGGCCCAAACTTTGAGTTTTCCACCGAAACCCGTGAAGAGCTGTTTTATAGCAAAGAAAAGCTTTTGGAAAACGGCGACCGCTGGGAATCCGAAATTGCCCGCAATCTTGAAATGGATGCGCCCTACCGATGATAGATATTTCCCGCCCCGATGGTAAAAGCCGGCTCAATGCAAAAGGCTTTGGACGTTCGCAAGACCCCGCTAGAACCGCTTGGTCTTTTGCGGGATCGTTGCTGGTGAGCGGAAACAAAGAGGATAATCAATCATGAGCGTTTTGAGCTTTACCTTCTATCTGTTTGCTATTTGCGTCCTTGTTGGCGGTCTCTTTACCGTTATCAGCCGCAATCCAGTTCACTCGGTGCTTTGGTTGATCCTGTCATTTCTATCGTCAGCAGGTCTCTTTGTGTTGCTGGGCGCAGAGTTTGTCGCGATGCTTCTGGTGATTGTCTATGTGGGCGCCGTTGCGGTGCTATTTTTGTTTGTTGTGATGATGTTGGATGTGGATTTTGCCCAACTCAAAGCGGAAATGGCGCGCTATCTGCCGCTTGGGCTTTTGATCGGTGTCGTTTTGCTGTTGCAACTGGGAATGGCGTTTGGAAACTGGACCGCATCTGAGGGCGCCGAAGCCGCACGCGCGGCCATAGCGCCTGCGGATACCCACAATACCGCCGCTTTGGGGCTATTAATCTATGATCGCTACTTTTTGCTGTTTCAACTCGCTGGCCTGATCCTTTTGGTGGCGATGGTCGGTGCAATTGTGTTGACGCTTCGGCATCGCAAGCATGTCAAACGCCAAGATGTGCTGGCCCAGATGTATCGCGATCCGGCCACAGCAATGGAACTAAAAGACGTCAAACCGGGGCAGGGGCTCTAGGCCTGCACCGCATAGGACAAGAAAGACCGAGGGAATTATGATTGGTTTAGAACATTACCTGACAGTGGCGGCCACGCTTTTTGTCATTGGTATCTTTGGGATCTTCCTGAACCGGAAGAATGTCATCATCTTGTTGATGTCCATTGAGCTTATGCTGCTGGCTGTGAACATCAATCTGGTCGCCTTTTCCAGTTTTCTTGGTGATTTGGTCGGACAGGTTTTTACGCTTTTTGTGTTGACCGTGGCCGCAGCAGAGGCGGCCATTGGTCTCGCTATTCTGGTGAGCTTTTTCCGCAACCGCGGCACTATTGCGGTTGAAGACGTCAATGTGATGAAAGGGTAGCAAAGATGGAACAGATTATTCTCTTTGCTCCGCTCATCGGGGCGCTTATTGGCGGCTTTGGATGGCGGTTTATTGGCGAAACTGGTGCGCAAGTGGTGACCACAGGGCTGCTTTTTCTATCCTGTTTTTTAAGCTGGATTGTTTTTCTAACCTTGGAAGCCGGTACACAGCATATTGAAATTCTGCGGTGGATCGAAAGCGGTGCGTTAAGCACCGACTGGTCAATCCGTTTGGACCGCATGACGGCCATTATGCTGATCGTGGTCACAACAGTGTCCGCGCTCGTGCATCTTTATAGCTTCGGCTACATGGATCATGATCCCCAGTGGAAAGACGGTGAAAGCTATAAGCCAAGGTTCTTTGCTTACCTTTCGTTTTTCACCTTCGCAATGTTGATGCTGGTCACCTCTGACAATCTCTTGCAGATGTTTTTTGGTTGGGAAGGCGTGGGCGTAGCCTCATACCTGCTGATCGGTTTCTATTATCGTAAGCCAAGCGCCAATGCGGCGGCAATTAAGGCATTTGTGGTTAACCGTGTGGGAGACTTTGGCTTCGCTCTTGGCATTTTTGGTCTTTTCTATCTGACTGATAGTATCAAACTGGATGATGTTTTTGCAGCTGCGCCAAAGTTGGCCGAAACTCAGATCCATTTCCTTTGGGCAAACTGGAATGCGGCCAACCTATTGGCATTTCTGCTATTTATTGGCGCTATGGGGAAATCAGCTCAGCTGTTTTTACACACATGGCTGCCCGATGCGATGGAAGGCCCGACACCGGTTTCGGCTTTGATCCACGCGGCAACAATGGTGACCGCAGGCGTATTTTTGGTCTGCCGCATGTCACCGCTTATGGAATACGCACCGGCTGCGCTTGGTTTCGTGACAATCGTCGGTGCCTTTACCGCATTTTTTGCCGCCACTGTTGGGCTTGTTCAAAACGATATCAAACGGGTGATTGCCTATTCAACCTGCTCGCAGCTTGGCTATATGTTCGTGGCTGCAGGTGTTGGGGTTTACTCAGTTGCGATGTTCCATCTTTTCACTCACGCATTTTTCAAAGCCATGCTGTTTTTGGGCGCAGGATCGGTCATTCATGCCATGCATCACGAGCAGGATATGCGGAACTATGGCGGGCTGCGCAAAAAGATCCCGTATACCTTTGCGGCTATGATGATCGGGACTTTGGCCATCACCGGTGTTGGCATTCCACTAACCCATATCGGTTTTGCAGGCTTTTTGTCCAAAGACGCCGTGATTGAAAGCGCTTGGGCTGGTACGGCTGGCGGTGGTGCCTTCTGGCTTTTGGTGATCGCGGCGCTGTTTACATCGTTCTACAGCTGGCGGCTGATGTTCATGACATTTTATGGAACCCCGCGCGGTGATGCCCATACTCATGATCATGCGCATGAAAGCCCAAAGGTGATGTTGATCCCGCTTGGTGTTTTGGCGCTTGGCGCTGTGTTTTCCGGCATGATCTGGTACGGAAGCTTTTTTGGCGATCATTCGCAGGTCAATAAGTTCTTTGGAATTCCGGATCATCATGTGGAAGCTGGCCATGATGATGGCCATGGTGACGATCACGCAAAATCATCCGAAGATCATGGCACGGCCCATGAGGATAAGGCACATGATACCGACGCCCACGCAGATGACGGACATCACGACACAGACCATGCGGCAGATGACGCCCATGCAGCAGCGCCGGAGGGTGCGATCTTTATGGGCCCAGGCAACCATGTCATGGACGAAGCGCACCATGCTCCCACTTGGGTTAAGGTCAGCCCCTTTGTGGCCATGCTGATTGGATTTATAACCGCCTTCTGGTTTTATATTTGGGATCCTAAAATGCCGGGGCGTTTGGCCGAGAACAATCGACCGCTCTATCTGTTTTTGCTGAACAAGTGGTACTTTGACGAGATATATGATGCGATCTTTATACGCCCTGCAAAAGCCTTGGGGCGGCTTTTATGGCGTCGGGGTGATGGCGGCGTCATTGACGGCACAATCAACGGGATTGCAATGGGCATCGTGCCGTTTTTCACCCGCCTCGCAGGGCGGGCACAATCGGGTTATATCTTTACCTACGCCTTTGCGATGGTCATCGGCATTGTTGTGCTTGTCACCTGGATGAGCTTTATCGGAGGGGGACGCTGATATGGATAGTTTACTCCTGTCAATCGTTACATTTGCTCCTGCACTTGCCGCTGTAATATTGCTTATATTTGCCCGTGGTGAAGACGAAGCGGCCGCGCTTGTTGCAAAACGTTTTGCGCTTTTTGCCACCGGTGCAACCTTTTTGATTTCATTGCTGATCCTGGCCCAGTTTAACCCCGCTGATCCCGGTTTTCAGATGGTGGAAGAGGCCGAATGGCTGATTGGTTTGCAATATAAAATGGGTGTGGACGGGATTAGCATTTTATTCGTCATGCTGACCACGTTCATGATGCCATTGGTAATTGCGGCCTCATGGGGCGTTAAAACCCGCGTAAAAGAATACATGATCGCCTTCTTGCTGCTCGAAACGCTGATGCTCGGCGTCTTTATGGCTTTGGATCTGGTGCTGTTTTATCTGTTCTTCGAAGCTGGCCTTATCCCAATGTTTCTTATTATTGGTATCTGGGGCGGTTCTGACCGCGTCTATGCGTCGTTCAAGTTTTTCCTTTATACCTTCTTGGGATCGGTTTTGATGCTGATTGCGATGATCGCAATGTTTGCCCAAGCTGGAACGACGGACATTCCAACTTTGATGATCCATCAATTTGATTTTGCTGATATGAACGTGCTGGGCATTCATGTTGTGGGCGGAATGCAAACCCTGATGTTCCTGGCATTTTTTGCCAGCTTTGCGGTTAAAATGCCCATGTGGCCGGTGCACACTTGGCTGCCCGATGCGCATGTTCAGGCACCCACCGCCGGCTCTGTAGTGCTGGCTGCGATCCTGTTGAAAATGGGCGGATATGGATTTTTACGCTTTAGTTTGCCGATGTTTCCGGTGGGCTCTGAGGTGATGACGAATTTCGTTTTAGTGCTCTCAGCTATTGCCATTGTCTATACCTCTTTGGTGGCTTTGGTGCAGGAAGATATGAAAAAGCTCATCGCCTATTCCTCGGTTGCACACATGGGATATGTCACAATGGGCATTTTTGCGGCCAATCAGCAGGGCATTGATGGCGCTATTTTCCAAATGCTCAGCCACGGGTTTATCTCGGGGGCGCTGTTTTTATGTGTCGGTGTGATTTATGACCGTATGCACACGCGCGAAATTGATGCCTATGGTGGTCTGGTCAACCGGATGCCCGCCTATGCAGCGATCTTTATGCTGTTCACCATGGCCAATGTGGGGCTGCCTGGCACCTCTGGCTTTGTTGGTGAGTTTTTAACGCTAGTGGGGATTTTCAAGGTCAATACCTGGGTCGCCCTCTTTGCAACATCCGGCGTAATCTTATCTGCAGCCTATGCGCTTTGGCTATATCGCCGTGTTGTGATGGGCGATCTGATAAAAGAAAGCTTGCGCAGCATCACGGATATGAGTTTCCGCGAGCGGGTTGTCTTTGCCCCGCTGGTGGTGATGACGATACTGCTTGGGGTTTACCCTGCTCTGGTTTTGGACCTCATCGGGCCTTCGGTAGAAGCGCTGGTCTCGAACTATCAAACCGCATTACTGGATGCCGGTCGCGGCACCCAGATTGCCGCCTCGCATTAATTAGGAGATGAAGGCAAATGATCCAAGCTGATCTGAATATCATCCTGCCAGAGGTTATCCTTTCGCTTTATGCGATGCTGGCTCTGGTTGCTGCGGTTTATTCTGGAAAAGATAAACTTGCCCCCTTACTTGTCTGGTTAACGGCCGGATTATTCGCGCTCTTGGCGTTTTGGATTGCAGGATCAACCGGGCCGAGCCAATCCGCCTTTGGCGGCATGTTTGTCGATGACGGGTTTGCACGGTTTTCCAAAATTACTATCCTGATTTCTGCAGCGGTCGTCTTGGTCATGAGCCAAGAGTATATGCTGCGCCGTAACCTGCTACGTTTTGAATACCCATTGCTGATCGCGCTTGCCGTGGTCGGTATGATGATGATGGTATCGGCGGGTGATTTAATGTCGCTTTACATGGGGCTAGAACTGCAGTCTCTGTCGCTTTATGTGATTGCTTCCTTGCGCCGTGACAGCGTGAAATCAACTGAAGCCGGGCTTAAGTACTTTGTGCTTGGGGCATTGTCTTCGGGCTTGCTGCTGTATGGCGCGTCGCTGTGCTACGGGTATTCCGGCACGACCCTGTTTTCCGGTATTATTGCTGCGGCCGGGGATCATCATGCGCCGCTAGGGCTATTGCTCGGCTTGGTTATGATCAGCGCAGGGCTGGCCTTTAAAGTGTCGGCTGTGCCGTTTCATATGTGGACCCCTGATGTCTATGAGGGCGCGCCAACGCCGATCACCGCGTTCTTTGCAACCGCTCCGAAAGTTGCTGCTGTCGGGCTTTTCGCTCGGGTTATGCACGATGCCTTTGGCGGCATCACAGCCGATTGGCAACAGATCATCGCGCTGCTGTCGTTGCTTTCGATGTTTCTGGGCTCTATCGCCGCGATTGGCCAAACCAATATCAAGCGCCTGATGGCCTATTCATCCATTGCCCATATGGGCTATGCATTGATGGGGCTGGCGGCGGGTACAGCCTTTGGCATTCAAGCCTTGCTAATTTATATGGCTATTTATGTGACGATGAGCGTTGGAACCTTTGCCTTTATCTTGCTGATGGAAAAGGATGGCCAACCGGTGACAGATATTTCTGCGCTGCACATGTTGTCACGCGCGCATCCGGGGCGGGCCATTGCAATGTTGGTGTTGCTCTTTAGCCTTGCGGGTGTGCCGCCCATGGTTGGCTTTTTTGGCAAGCTATATGTTTTAAGAGCCGCTTATGACGCAGGCCTTGCATGGTTGGCGCTGGCCGGGGTTATTGCATCGGTTATCGGGGCATTTTATTATATTAGAATTGTCTTCTATATGTACTTTGGCGATGATCAGGATGATAATCTGGACCGCACAACTGCGCCGGTTTTGCAAACGGTGTTATTCGTCTCTGCCTTGATCATGGTGGTTGGCATTGCAAACTTGTTTGGCATCGAAGGGGCTGCAGAAGCCGCAGCCGCAACACTTGTCCGCTAGTTTTCCAGATGGATATAAAAAACATGTGCTGGTAACTGTAGACAGCACCAATGCAGAGGCCGCGCGCATTGCGGGCTCTTTATCATCGCCAACTTGGATTTTGGGGCTTAAACAGACCGCCGGACGCGGACGTGGGGGGCGCCAATGGGCTGACCCACAGGGCAATTTTGCGGCGACGCTGGTTCTGTTTCCGGATGATCCGCTACAAACCCGTGTTTTACGCTCATTTGTGGCTGCCGTTGCATTATTTGACGCTTTGGTCACGCTCACAGGTCGGGCTGAAGCCTTTTCACTAAAGTGGCCAAATGATGTGCTGCTCAATGGCGCTAAACTGGCCGGTATATTGCTTGAAACTGTACCGCTGTCCGCAGGGCGTTCGGCCTTGGCGATCGGGATGGGGGTAAACCTTGTCGAGGCGCCGTCCCTCGCAGAGCTTTCCAAGGGCTCTGTGCCGCCTGTTTCATTGCAAGACGCGACAGGAAGCACTGTGACAGCAGAAGAATTTTTAGATTTTCTTGCTGCGTCCTACGCCGCCTGCGAAGAACAGTTTTCCACCTTTGGTTTTGAGCCTATTCGCCGCGCATGGCTTGCCCGCGCCGCCCGTCTGGGCGAGATGATTACTGCCCGCAGCGGGCAGGCCGAAGTTAGCGGAATATTTGACACCATCGACGAGACAGGGCATTTGATTCTAAACACCGCTCAGGGCAAACAGGCCATTGCGGCAGCCGATGTCTTCTTTTAAGGGAAAAACAGATGTTACTGACCATTGATTGCGGCAATACCAACACCATTTTTTCGATCTGGGATGGAAATAAGTTTATTGCAACTTGGCGCACTGTCACAGAGCATCAGCGCACGGCAGATCAATATTTTGTCTGGCTGACAACTCTGATGAAGGCTCAAAAACTGACCGCAGATATATCCGAAGTTGTCGTGGCCTCATCCGTTCCCAAGGTCGTCTTTAATCTAAGGGTACTATGCGACCGTTATTTTAATTGCAGGCCTTTGGTAGTTGGCAAGCCAGAGTGCAAATTGCCAGTAGCACCGCGCGTTGATCCGGGCACAAAAATAGGCCCGGACCGCTTGGCCAATGTTGCTGGCGCATTTGATCGGCACGGCGGAAATTGTGTGGTTGTCGATTTTGGCACCGCGACCAATTTTGATATGGTGGCGGAAGATGGCGCTTATATAGGCGGTATTATTGCCCCCGGTGTGAACCTAAGCCTTGAAGCCTTGCATCTTGGCACTGCCGCTTTACCCCATGTGGACATTACCCAGCCGGAAAAAGTGATAGGCACCAATACCATCGCCTGTATCCAGTCGGGTGTTTTTTGGGGGTACACCGGCCTGATCCAAGGGTTGGTTGATCGCATAAGAGATGAATATGGAAAACCGTTGGTTGTGATTGGAACGGGCGGGTTGGCACCACTTTTTGCACAGGTTAGCGGTTTGTTTGATTTCATTGAGGATGACCTGACCAGCTATGGGCTGACTGTGATCCACAAATATAACAAAGGATAAAGATATATATGAGCAGTGATCGTCTGATCTATCTGCCGCTTGGCGGAGCCGGCGAAATTGGCATGAATGCCTATGTTTACGGATATGGGCCTGCCGGCCAAGAGCGGCTAATTGTTGTTGATCTCGGGGTGACCTTTCCAGATATGGATGGCACCCCCGGTGTTGATTTGATTTTGCCTGATATTGCGTGGCTAAAGGAACGCCGAAATCAGATCGAAGCGATATTCATCACGCATGCTCATGAAGACCATGTTGGGGCGCTCGGTCATCTTTGGAACGATCTGGGTGCGCCGGTCTATGCGCGCGCGTTTACCGCCAATATAGCGCGGCGGAAAATGGACGAGTTTGGACATTCTGAAAAAGCCATCACGACCGCAACAAAATGGCCCGACACCATTCAGGCTGGACCGTTTGAGGTGGGTTTTTTGCCCATATCCCATTCGATCCCTGAAAGCAGTGCTTTGGTGATCGACACTCCTGAAGGCAGGTTGATCCACAGTGGAGACTTTAAACTTGATGAAACCCCCGTGGTGGGCGAGCCATTTGATGCAAAGCTGTGGGGCGAGGTCGCAAAGAGCGGTGTGAAAGCACTTATTTGTGATAGTACAAATGTATTCTCAACCCATGAAGGCCGATCCGAAGCCAGTCTGGCCCAAGACATCGAAGAGCTGATCTCAAACGCGCCAAACATGGTGGTTGCGACAACCTTTGCCAGCAATGTTGCGCGGGTTAAAACCCTTGCCGACGCGGGCGTGCGCGCCGGCCGCTCGATCTGCCTGATGGGGCGGGCCATGCGCCGTATGATCGAAGCCGCCATTGAAACCGGGGTGCTTACGGATTTTCCAACGGTTGTCAGCAGTGAAGATGCACAGCAGATCCCCCGCCAGGACCTAATGCTTTTGGTCACCGGCAGTCAGGGCGAACGCCGTGCGGCCAGTGCCCAGCTTGCCAATGGAAAGTTTCAGGGCATCAAGCTTAAAGAAGGCGATCTTTTCCTGTTCTCGTCCAAAACAATTCCCGGCAACGAGCGCGGTGTAATCCGGATTATAAACCAGTTTTCCGAAATGGGCGTTGATGTGGTTGATGATGATTCCGGTCTTTATCATGTCTCAGGTCATGCCAACCGGCCGGATTTGCAGAAAATCCATTCTCTTGTGCAGCCGCAGATGATTATTCCAATGCATGGAGAGCATCGCCATTTGCGCGAGCACAGTAAACTGGCAGCGCAAAGCGGTATAAGTTCGGTTATCTGCGTCAATGGCATGATGCTTGATTTATCGGGGAACGCTCCGAAGGTTGCAGAATATATTGAAACTGGGCGGCGCTATTTAGACGGCTCGGTTCAGGTTGGTGCGCTGGACGGTGTGGTGCGAAACCGCATTCGAATGGCGTTGAACGGTCATGTTGTGGTCAATGTCATCTTGGATGAA